>JBMOHI010000103.1:0-6687 GCA_049317925.1 Terrimicrobiaceae bacterium | reverse complement strand
GGCGAGGAACCCCGCGCCATGCACATCGCGGCGCGACTCGTTGCCGCGCGCGAACAACGCCCGCTGCGCACCACCTTCGACCTGGCCGCGGCCGTCACGTCGATCGTGCCGCGCACGGGGCCGCGCCATCCCGCCACGCGGGTTTTCCAGGCCCTGCGCATCGCGGTGAACGACGAACTCGGCGCGCTCGCGCGCGGACTGGACGCCATCAGCACCCGTCTGGCCCGCGGGGCGCGCTTCGCCGTGATCAGCTTCCATTCGCTCGAGGACCGCATCGTAAAGAACTACTTCCGTGATCGCAGCACGGAATGGATCGACCGCCCGGAGTGGCCCGAGCCGCGCCGCAACCCCGCCCGCATTTTCCGTCTCCTCACCCCCCGCCCGATGGATGCATCGGGCGAGGAAGTCACCGCCAACCCCCGGGCCCGCAGCGCCAAACTGCGGGTCGTCGAACGCCTCTGAACGCCATGACTCTCACCGCCGGACACCGCAGCCCCCATGTCAATCCCATCCACCTCGCCTCGCTGGCCCGCTGGCTTTTGCTCGCTTTCGCCTTCAGCGCCTGCGGGCTCCTGTTTGTTTTTGTCAAAAACCAGCAGCACTCCCTGGGCGAACAAACCCGCCAGGTTGAACGCCAGATTCGCGAGGTGCGGGCCCACAACGAGGTCCTTCTGGCCCGGATTTCCACCCTGTCCTCCCGGGCCGAACTGCAGCGCAAGCTGGACCAGAAATTCATCGCCCTTCAACCCATCCACGACACCAGCATTGCCCGGCTCGTCCCTCCCGCCCAGGCGGGGAACGACGGCGTCCTGCGCACGGCGGCCAACGAGAGGGTGGGCCGGTGAGAAAAAAAGCGCGTTTCCGCGCCGCCATCGTTTGCGTGTTGATGGCGATTGTCTTCACCGGCTACTCGGCCCGGCTCATCTACTTGCAGGTCAACAAGCATGAGGAATACACCGCGCTGGCCGCGCAGAAGCATTCCATCCGTCTGGCCGTGCCGGCCCGGCGCGGGCTGATCTTCGACCGCAACGGCGAAATCCTGGCCACCAACATCCCCGTGCGCAAGGTCATCATCGACGGCTCACACGTAAACAATGCCGATGCCCTGGCCGGCCTGGCGGCGTCCTATCTCGGCCTGCCGGAATCCGAACTCCGCCAGGAGCTGAAAACCTCGGGCAAATACAAGGTCCTCCTGCCCGATCTGGCCGAAGACAAGGCCATCGCCCTGCAAAGGGCCATGGAGGAAAAGTCCCTGCGCGGAATCTATTTTCATCAGAACACCACCCGCACCTACCCGAACGGTCCGATGCTCAGCCATGTCCTCGGGTTTCTGTCCCGCAAGGTTCCGGACGACGAACATCTGGTCGGCGTGGACGGGGTGGAACGCTCGATGGAGGAAGCCCTCTGCGGCGAGGATGGATTCCGTCACATCGAGCGGGACCGCACCGGACGGGAGATCGTCATTTACCGTGGCCAGGAACAATCCGCCCAAAACGGACAAAGCGTCCAACTCACCATCGACATGGGCCTGCAGGCCATTCTTGAGGCGGAAATGGAGAGCGCCTTCAAGGAACTCAAGCCCGAGAACGCCATCGGCCTGATCGTCCAGCCCAAAACCGGCGAGATCCTCGCCCTCGCCAACCGGCCCACCTTCGACCTCAATCTGATCAACGCCGCCAAACCCGAGCAGATGAAAAACCGGGCCATCCTCGACATGGTCGAACCCGGATCGACCTTCAAGATCGTGGTCGCCGCGGCCGCGCTCAACGAGCGCACTGTCACCGAAAAATCGCTCATTTATTGCGAGAATGGCAGCTTTTCCTACGGCGGACGCATCCTGCGCGACCACCACGGGTACGGACAGATGAACGTTCACGATATCCTGATGAAGTCCTCGAACATCGGTTCGGCCAAGATGGCCCTCATGATGGGCGACGAAAAATTCTACGAGTATGTGCGGCGCTTCGGCTTCGGCGAACGCACCGGCGTGCAACTCCCGGGCGAAATCCCCGGCCTGGTCCATCCGCCCGCCCGCTGGGATAAACTCACCATCACCCGCATGCCCATGGGCCATTCCGTGGCCGTCACGCCTTTGCAAATGGCCATGGCCATGTCCGTCGTGGCCAATGGCGGAAAACTCATGCGCCCGCACGTCATCCAGTCCATCAAGGACGCCGACGGCAACGTCGTCCGGCAATTCGAACCCGAAGTCGTGCGCGAGGTTGTTCCGCCCGGGGTGGCCGGCTTTGTCAGCCAGGCCCTCACCGAAGTGGTCAGCGAACGCGGCACCGCCGCCCTCGCCAGCGTTAACGGCTTCACCGTCGCAGGCAAAACTGGCACGGCGCAGAAGGTCAACCCGAAGGGTGGATACTCCGAGGGAAAATACGTGGTCTCATTTGTCGGGTATATGCCCGCGGAAGATCCGCAATTCGTTTGTCTCATCCTGATCGATGACGCGAAAATCTCCCCGTCGCTGAACTACGGCGGACTTGTCGCCGCGCCCATCTTCTCCCGCGTGGCGGAAAAAGCCGCCCGCTATCTCGATCTCACCCCAGCGCCGCGGGCCGAGCCGATCATGCCCATGGCCATGCGGCAGACGGACACCACGGAATTCCGACAATGAGCGTGCCACTTTCCCAACTGCTGGCCGCCACCGCGGTCCTGGATTCGAGCGCCGACCCGCACACGCGGGTCGAATCGCTTTGCTATGACTCGCGCCGGGCCGCCCCGGGCGCTCTCTTTTTCGCCCTCCGCGGCGTGAAAGCGGAGGGAAACCAATTTGTCGCGCAGGCCGCTGAACTGGGGGCGACGGCCGTCGTCTCCGACGCTGCCTCGGCTGCCTGCGCGCTTCCTCACATCCGGGTGCCCGACGCCCGCGCCGCCCTGGCCGACATGGCGGCGGCGTTCCACGATCACCCCGCCGCCCAACTCAAGGTCATGGGCGTGACCGGCACCAACGGCAAGACCACCACCGCCTTCCTGGTCAAACACCTCCTCGATGCCGATCACCGCCGCTGTGGCTTGATCGGGACAATCAAGTATTGCATCGGAGACACCGAAATCGACGCCCCGCGCACCACGCCGGAATCAGCCGACCTGCAGGATCTCCTCGCGCAGATGGTGCAGGCCGGCAGCAAGGCCGTGGCCATGGAGGTTTCCAGTCACGCGCTCGTTCAGCATCGCGTCCGCGGCATTGAATTCGACACGGCTGTCTTCACCAATCTGACCCAGGACCACCTCGATTATCACAAGACGATGGAGGCCTACTTTGAGGCCAAGGCCCTCCTGTTTGAAAACCTCGGCACTCAGACGAAAAAGAAGGGCAAGGCGCTGCTCAACGCCGACGACCGCCATGGCCACCTGCTCAAGGAGCGGCTGACCAAAAAGAAGATTCCCGTCATCACCTACGGCCTCGGGGCCAGCGCGGATTTCCGCGCCACGGATGTGAAATTCGATGCCACGGGAAGTTCCTTTCATCTGCAGGCCAAGGGCCGGAGTTACCTGGTGCGGACGCCCCTCATCGGCTCATTCAACATTTACAACGCCCTCGCCGCCCTCGCCGCGGTCTCGTCGATGGGCCTGGAACTCCGCGCCGCCGTGGCCGCTCTAGCCCATGCTCCCCAGGTGCCCGGTCGCTTGCAGCGGGTTCCGGCCAAACGCAGCTTCCAGGTTTTTGTCGACTACGCCCACACCGATGATGCGCTGCGCAATGTGCTCCGCACTCTGCGCGAACTGAACCCGAACCGTCTCATCACAGTCTTTGGCTGCGGTGGAGA
The DNA here is from genome assembly GCA_049317925.1 of Terrimicrobiaceae bacterium. Classification (GTDB taxonomy): domain Bacteria; phylum Verrucomicrobiota; class Verrucomicrobiia; order Chthoniobacterales; family Terrimicrobiaceae; genus CAMASH01. The sequence goes on along the minus strand of JBMOHI010000103.1, from coordinate 2,911 downwards.
CCGGGACAAGGCCAAGCGTCCCCTCATGGCCGCGGCCGCCGAGGAATTTTCCGACTGGTCCATCCTCACCTCCGACAATCCGCGCACGGAGGATCCGCTCGCCATCCTGGCCGGCATCCGCGCCGGCTTGCGCGGCAACCGTCATGAGGAAATCCCCGACCGCGAAGCCGCCATCCGGCAGGCGGTGGAACGCGCGGACGCGGGCGACATCGTTCTTATCGCGGGCAAGGGTCATGAGACCTATCAGGAGTTTGCGACCGGAAAAGTTCCGTTCGATGACGTCGTGATCGCCCGCCGCGCCATCGAAGCCAAACGCGTGGAGGTGGAGGAATAATGGACACTTTGCCACTCAACGAAATCGCCGACATGTGCGGCGGGACCCTGCACGGTTCCTCCGTCCCGCTCGTGCGCCGCATTTCCAAGGACACCCGCACGATTTTGGCCGGCGACCTTTATCTGGCCCTGCGCGGGGAAAATCACGACGGGAACCTCTACGCTCTGGACGCCGCCACGAAGGGCGCCGCCGCAGTGCTGGTGGATGACGCCGCCGTACTGAAAAAGCTGCCGGAAGGATATCCCGCCATCCTCGTGGAAAACTCGCTCAGCGCTCTCCACCGTCTGGCCGGGGCCTGGCGCGACCGGCTCGCCCTGAAGGTGGCCTGCATCACCGGCAGCAGCGGCAAGACCAGCACCAAGGAATTCACCGCGGCGGTTTTTTCCGTGCGGTATCGCGTCGTCCGGACGGAGGGCAATCTCAACAATCACATCGGACTCCCGCTCTCGATTCTGTCCGCCTCCACCGCCGACGATGCCGCCGTGTGGGAGATCGGCATGAACCATCCCGGCGAGATTGCCCCGCTCGCAGCCCTGGCCCGTCCTGACCTCGCCATCATCACCAACATCGGAGTGGCCCACATTGAATACATGGGTTCCCGTGAAGCCATCGCTCTGGAAAAAGGCATGCTGATCGAAGCGGTCGGCCGGGACGGCGCGGTGATTCTGCCGGCGGAGGATGATTTCACCACCGCACTCGCCGCCCGCTCCCGGGCCCGCGTGATCAAAGCCGGACTCTCCAGCGGCGCGGTCACCGCCTCGGATGTCACCATGGACACCGAGGGCTGCCACTTCACTCTCAAGGCCGGCGGCGAAAGCGTCCCGGCCTGGCTGCCCACCCCCGGCTTGCACATGGTCAAAAACGCCTTGCTGGCCGTTGCCGCCGGACTCGAGTTCGGGCTCAGTCTGGAAGAGTGCGCCGAAGGTCTGGCTTCCGCCCGTCTCACCGGCGGACGCCTCCTCCGGCGCAACATCCGCGGCGTCACTCTGCTCGACGATACCTACAACGCCAACCCCGACTCGATGGAAGCCGCCCTGGTGACCCTCGGCGCACTGGCAACAAGCGGAAACCGCATCGCCGTGCTCGGCCGCATGGGCGAACTCGGCTCCCATGCCGAGGCCGGTTACCGCCGCGTCGGCCTGACCGCGGCCAAAACGCTGAATACCTTGATTACCGTCGGACCGGAAACCGGCCCGCTGTTGGAAACCGCCCGCCAGGGGGGGCTTCAACACGTGCACGCAACCTCCGACACCACCGAGGCCGGCAACCTCCTGCGCGAGCTCACGCGGGAGGGAGACATTGTCCTGGTCAAAGGCAGCCGCGGCGCACGGATGGAACGCGTCATCCAACACTTCGAAAACTGATGCTCTACTATATTTACGAAATCAGCGAATGGGCCCACCGATCGGGCCGCGACAACGGGTTTTTCAGCGCCCTGAATGTCTTTCAATACATCACGTTCCGCTCCGTTTGCGCGGCGGCCACGGCGTTTCTTCTCTCAATCATTTTCGGCAATGTGGTCATTCGCAAACTGATCTCGCTGAAATTCGGCCAGCCCATCCGCACGAAGGAGGAAGTCCACCAGCTCTTCGAACTCCATGGCGCGAAAAAAGGCACCCCGACGATGGGCGGACTGCTCATCATCGGATCGATTCTCATCGCGACCCTGCTCTGGGCCCGGCCGGAGAATCCCTTCGTCTGGCTCGTCATGTTCAGCATGCTCTTCCTTGGTGCCATCGGTTTTTACGACGACTGGCTTAAGGTCAGCAAAAAAAATTCCGCCGGCATCAGCAGCCGACTCAAGTTCGGACTGCAGTGTCTCCTCGCCCTCATCGTGACGATCTTCTTCCTGGTCAACCCCGAACTCTCCAGCCTCGCACAGAGACTCTACGTTCCCTTCGCCAAGGAACCCCTTATCGCCAGCCTCGGAGTCTTCACCTTTCTCTTTTATCTGCTTGTCATCGTCGGCACGTCGAATGCGGTCAATCTGACCGATGGTCTGGACGGCCTCGCCACTGGCTGCACCGCCACCGTCGCCGCCGCCTACGCGGCGCTGGCCTACCTGGCCGGTAACGCCCGCACGGCCACTTATCTCGATCTGCCGTTTGTCACGCATTCCGGCGAACTGGCCGTGCTGTGTTCGGCTCTGCTGGGTGCCTGTCTCGGATTTCTGTGGTGGAATGCCTATCCGGCCCGCGTCTTCATGGGCGATACCGGCTCGCTGGCTATCGGCGGCATGCTCGGCACCGTGGCCATTTGCTGCAAGCAGGAGGTCCTGCTCGTGATCGTGGGCGGAGTTTTCGTTATTGAGGCGATGTCGGTGATCCTCCAGGTCGCCAGCTTCAAACTCACCGGACGCCGCATCATCAAGATGTCGCCGATTCATCACCATTTCGAACTCAGCGGGTGGAAGGAAAACACGGTCATCGTGCGTTTCTGGATCATGTCCATTCTCTTCGCCCTGCTCGGGCTGGCCACTTTGAAACTGCGATGATCCATTCCGGAAAACATGCCGTCGTGCTCGGACTCGGCCATAGCGGCGAGGCCGCGGCCCGGCTTTTGCACGAGGAGGGCGCG
>JBMOHI010000102.1:0-6688 GCA_049317925.1 Terrimicrobiaceae bacterium | reverse complement strand
TTTCAACTTCCCGCTTCCAATCTAAATTGCCGCCCGTGACCATTCTCGACCGCCTTGAGCGCCACCTCGGACGCTTTGCCATTCCCGGCCTGATCCGCTTCGTCGTGGCCTTCAACGCCCTCGCCTTTCTCCTCGGCACCCTCAATCCCGGCTACCTGGAGGTTCTTTCCCTCGACCGCGGCGAGATTCTCAAAGGCGAAATCTGGCGCATCGCCACGTGGATCTTCATTCCCGACATCACCAGCTTCCCGTGGATCCTTCTCTACCTCTGGGCCACCTTCTGGATCGGTGACCTCCTCGAGGCCGAGTGGGGCACCTTCCGGCTCAATGCTTACTATTTTCTCGGCATGGTGCTGTGCATCCTCAGCGCCTTCGTTTTCGGTGCCTCGTTCGGCAACATCTTTCTCAATCTCTCGCTCTTCCTGGCACTCGCCACCGTGCTGCCGAACATGGAGATCCTGGTCTTTTTCATCCTGCCGCTGAAGCTGAAATGGGCCGCCCTCGTCAGTCTCATCGGACCCCTCCTCATTCTGGCCACCGAACCCCTCGCGGCGAAAATGATGGTCCTCGTATGCCTCGGCAACTACCTCCTGTTTTTCGGGCCGCACTTTTTTCAGCAGGCCCGCCACAACCGCACGGTCAAAATCCGCCGGGCCAAATTCGAGTCCGCCCAGGCGACCGACGAAACGCTGCATCGCTGCGCCACCTGCGGCATCACCGAGATCACCCACCCCGACGCCGATTTTCGCGTCACCCCCGATGGTCGCGAGTTCTGCCTCGAGCACGTTCCCCGCTAGGAAGTTGAGGGTTGAGAGGAAAAACACCGCCACCAATGCACCCCTCTTCCCCTCAACCATCATCCCTCAACTCTCAACCTCCCCCCCTAACCATCCGCCCCATCAATGCAACCGACTGGCCAGCGGTGGACCGCATCCAGCTCGCCGCCTTTGCGCCCGAGGTGATCGAGGAACTCACCGTCTTCGCGTCGTTCGCTGCGCTTTCCCCCACGACCTGCCTCCTGGCGATAGCCGATGAGGAAGCCATTGGGTACCTCCTGGCCCACCCCTGGATTCCCGATGACCTGCCGCCCCTCAACACCGCCCTCGACCGTCTGCCGGAGAGATCCACCAGCCTCTTCATCCACGACCTCGCCCTCCTTCCCGACCGACGCGGCCGCGGTGCCGCCCGGGACCTCGTCCATGCCGCCTTCGCGGCCGGAAAATCCCTCGGCCTCGCCCAAGCCAGCCTCCTCTCCGTTCAGGGCAGCGAATCCTTCTGGCAGCGTCAGGGTTTCCTTCCCCGCCTGGATTTGGAACGCCACATCGCCCGAACCGTCCGCCTGTTCACCACGATCGACTTTCTCTTCATGACCCGCCCGAACCTCGGGGAAGTTGAAGGTTGAGAGTTCGTGGTCGAGCGGACAAAATCCCTCCTATCAACTCTCAGCCCTCAACCCTCAACTCCTCCCGCCACCTCGGGTTCCTCCTCGCCGCCGGAGCCATCTTCCCGCTTCTCGCCCTCATCGAATGGGCCTTCGGCCGTTCTCCGCTGGGCCCCGATGGGACGTTCGGTTTCTGGACCTCAAACATCTGGGGCCCGGCATGTTCGCAGCGCGTCGCCGATCCCTATGCGTTTTCCCACATCATTCATGGCATGGCCTTCTACGGCCTGCTCTGGCTTTTCGCCCGCCGCCTGCCCGTTTCCGCCCGCTACCTCATGGCCGTTCTGCTCGAGGCTGGCTGGGAGCTGCTCGAAAACTCGCCCCTCATCATCAACCGTTATCGCGAGGCCACCATGGCCCTGGGCTACGCGGGTGACAGCATCCTGAATTCCGTCAGCGACCTCGTCATGATGTCGATCGGTTTTTTCCTCGCCTGGCGTCTGCCGGTATGGGTCACCGTCACCACCGTCATCGTAATGGAAATCGGCTGCGCCCTGTGGATCCGCGACAACCTCACCCTGAACATCATCATGCTCATCCATCCCATCGAGGCGATCAAAGCCTGGCAGATGGCGGGCGCACCAGCGGGTTTGTGAGGCCGCGACTTACCGCACCGGAGTGAGGAACGGGGCGACCACACAGGAAAGGCCGAGAAGGGCCAGAAACGCGAACGTAAGGACCGGGAGAATCATGAGGGAATCTACACCGCGCCAAACCGTTTTCAACTTTCCGGCCCGATTTTTCAGGTCGGGATGGCAATCCGCCGGACCCGGTTTACTCTGCAAACCGCTCTATCCATGTCATTCGTAAACGACCCTTCATTTTTTGCCCTCCTCAGCGATATTCACGGCAACATCGACGCCTTGGAGGCCGTGTTGGACGACGTCGCCCAGCACCCTTGCCGCGGCATTCTTTGCCTCGGCGATGTGATCGGCTACGGACCCGAACCCGCCCGATGCGTGGAACGGATCATGGAGACCTCGGTCGTTTCCGTGCTGGGCAATCACGAGGCCATGCTCTTTATAATCGATCAACTGCCCCCGGACGAATTCGGCGACACCATTGTCGAACCGCTCGCCCTGGCCGCGCGGCAGCTTAGCCAGGCCCAGCGAGAATGGCTGCGCGCCATGCCCATCTCGGCCGACCTCGATCCGATCACGCTGTCCCACTCCTCCCTCTTCGAGCCGTCGGCCTTCCATTACATCCACAGTCCGGAGGAGGCCCGGCCGCACTTTGCCGTCCAGACCACCGCCATCAGTTTTCACGGACACACCCATGTGCCGGTGATTTGGGAAAAGGGAAAGAAGGGTGTCTCCTGCTATCAACCAATGGAAAACCCCGTGCAGCTCGACGAATCGGCCCGTTACGCCATCAATGTCGGCAGCGTCGGCCAGCCCCGCGACGGCGATTCTCGCGCATCCTATGCGCTCTACGATTTTGAGAACAGAATCCTCCTCCACCGCCGGGTGGACTATGATATCGCAGCGGCCCAGGCCCGCTTTAAGGAGGCCGGCCTCCCCGCCCGCAATGCCCAGCGTTTGACGAAAGGACATTGAACGCCGCGAAATCCGGGAAACGGCCCGGCATTATTTTCGGGACGTTCGAGAGGAGCTTTGTCAGAATTACCTCATGCGAATTCTAATCGCGCCGGATAAATTCAAAGGATCGCTCAAGGCCATGGAAGCCGCTGAGGCGATTCGTGACGGATTCGCCCGCGTTTTCCCCGACGCCCACTACGAGCTGGCCCCGATTGCCGACGGCGGTGAGGGCACGGCGGCGGTTTTTCTGCACAGCATGAGCGGCGAGGAAGTCGAGGTGCCGGCCCACGACGCCTTGGGGCGGCCGATCTCCGCGAAGTATACCTGGTTCCGGGATAAACAACTGGCCGTGATCGAAATGAGCGAGGCCTCCGGTCTTTGGCGTTTCAAACCCTCTGAGCTCAAGCCCCTTCAAGCCACGACGTTTGGAACGGGCGAATTGATGGCGGATGCGATCAAGCGGGGCGCGGAAACCATTCTGGTTGCCCTGGGCGGAAGCGCGACAAACGACGCCGGCGTCGGCATGGCCACGGCGCTCGGCTGGAAATTTCTCGACGCCACCGACAACGAAATGGATCCGCGTCCGGGCAACTTCGCCATGATCCAGACCATTGTGCCTCCGGCTGATCGTTCCCCCTGTCGCATTACCGCGCTGTGCGATGTGAACAATCCGCTGCTCGGTCCCAATGGTGCGACCTATGTCTATGGCCCGCAAAAAGGCGCGACCAAGACCCAACTGGAAACGCTCGAGGCCGGACTCACCCATGTCGCCGACCTGTGCCGGGACCATCTCTATCTCGACTTCCGCGACACGGCCGGCGCGGGCGCCACCGGCGGACTGGCCTTCGGACTCATGACGTTTTGCGATGCCACAATTGAAATGGGCTTCGACACGGTTTCCGAATTGCTCGATCTCAAAGGCAAAACCCTCGACGTGGATTTCGTCATCACCGGTGAGGGCCGTCTCGACGCCCAATCCCTGCAGGGAAAAGGTCCCGCCGAGGTGGCCAAGCTGGCCCGGTTGCACGGGCGGCCGGTCATTGCCTTCGCCGGCGAAATCCTCGGTCCGCTCGAAGGCTTTGATGTCTGCATTCCCATTTCCAACGGAGCCATGACCCTTGAGCAATCCCAGGCCCGTGCGGCCGAGCTCCTCCGCGACGCCGCCGAACGCACCGCCCGCCTGATCAAAATTTCCCTATGAGTAAAAAAATCGCCGTCCTCTTTTCCGGTCAGGGCGCTCAGGCCGTCGGCATGGGCAAGGACCTTGCCGCTGAATCCCCCGCCGCCGCCAGCCTCTTCGAACAAGCCGACGAGATCCTCGGCTTCCCCCTTTCGCAGATCGCGTTCGAGGGTCCGGCGGAAGAATTGACCAAGACCTCCATCTGCCAACCGGCTCTCTACGTTCACGGTCTCGCCTGTCTTTCGGCCCTGCGGGAGAAGTTGCCCGGCTTCGACTTTCACGCCGCCGCCGGTCTCTCGCTCGGCGAATTCACCGCCCACGCCGCCGCCGGAACGTTCGATTTCGAAACCGGCCTCCGTCTGGTGGCCCGGCGTTCCCAGGCCATGCAGACGGCCTGCGAGGAAACCGAGGGCGGTATGGCAGCTATCATCGGCGGCGAGGAAAACCGCATCCGCGATCTCGCTTCCGCCGCCGATGTGGACGTGGCCAATCTCAACAGCCCCGGCCAGATCGTCCTCTCCGGCGAATCCTCCAAGATCGCTCTCGCCGTTTCCCTCGCGCGCGAATACGGCGCCCGCAAAGCCGTCGAACTCCAGGTCGCAGGAGCCTTCCATTCCCGCCTGATGGAAAGTGCCTACCTCAGCCTGACCGAGGCCCTCGCAGAAACCGCGCTGGACGAGCCCCGTGTGCCCGTCGTTTGCAACGTCGATGCCCAAAGCGTGCGCGACGCCGACACCATCCGCCGCACCCTCGCCGACCAGGTCACCGGCAGCGTGCGCTGGACCGAGAGCATCGAATACCTCCTCGATCATCTTCATTGCACGGAGTTCGTGGAATTCGGACCCGGCGGCGTGCTCGCCGGACTGGTCGGCCGCATCCGCAAAGGCACGCCGGTCGTTTCGATCTCCAATACCGCCAGCATTGATGACGCCTTGAAGTCCCTGGGCTGATGCCCGAAACTGCACTATGCCCGCCGTCGCCACCGACCTCGTAGAAGAAATCCTCGATCTCAAAAGACGGCGCAATGCCGTGATCCTGGCCCACAACTACCAGGTGGGCGAAATCCAGGATCTGGCCGATTTCGTCGGCGACTCCCTCGGATTGAGTTATCAGGCCGCCGAGACGAATGCTGACGTCATTGCCTTCTGCGGTGTCCACTTCATGGGCGAAACGGCCAAAATTTTGAGTCCGTCGAAACGCGTCGTCATCCCCGACATGGACGCTGGATGTTCGCTCTCGGATTCCTGCCCGGCCGACAAACTGGCCGCCTTCCTCGCCGCCCATCCGGAGAAGAACTATTTCGTCATCGCCTACATTAATTGCAGCGCGGGCGTGAAGGCTCTGGCCGACTGCATCTGCACCAGCGGCAACGCCATGAAAATCGTCGAGGCCACACCGCCTGACCGGAATATCCTTTTCGTCCCGGACCAGAATCTCGGAGCGTGGGTCATGGAAAAAACCGGCCGCAAAATGGACCTCTGGCAGGGCAATTGTTACGTCCACGTGGATTTCACCCGCAACAGCATCAGCAAAATCCGCGAGGAATACCCTGACGCCAAAGTCGTGGCCCATCCCGAATGCACCTTCGCAGTCCGCCTGCTGGCCGACGAAGTTTGCTCAACCGAAAAGATGGTCGCCTATTGCCGTCACAGTCCGGCGAACAGTTTCATCATCGTGACTGAAAGCGGCATGCTGCACCGCCTGAAAAAAGAAGTGCCGGGAAAGACTTTCATCCCCGGTCCGACCGACCTCTGCGCCTGCAACGATTGCCGCTACATGAAGATGAACACTCTGGAAAAACTGCGCGACTGCCTGGATTTTCTCGAGCCGGAGATTCTCATCCCCGAGGACATCCGCGCCAAGGCCGAGCGCTCCGTGCGGCGCATGCTGGAACTGAGCCGTTAGGTTCCATGCCCCGCATTCTCGATCATATCGACTTGCGCGTGCCCGACCTTCAGGCCGCCCGGGCCTTTTACGAGAAACTCCTTCCCGCGCTGGGATTCACCGAGCGAGCCGAGATTCCCAACTGGGTGAGTTACAATGCGGCGGGAGCGAATCCGTCAGAGTTTTTCGGTTTCGTCGAATCGCCTAGTCACGTTCCCAACGAAAACCGCATCGCCTTCTGGACAGAATCCAACGCGTCCGTGGAAGCCTTTCTGCCGCTGCTGCAGGAGCTTGGAGCCAGGAACATTGAAGGCCCGGAGTTTGAGGAACCAGGTTACTACGCCATCTTTTTCGAAGATCCCTTCGGCAACCGGCTGGAAGTCTGTCACCGGGAAAGAAACTAGTCAGAACCAACCGCTCCGGGATCGGGGCGTCTAGGCTTCCTCCCGATGCCGGCATCGGCCGGAACACCCGGAGAGAGCAGAGATTTCCAACCTGCTTGACGCGGACGGCTGACCCGCCGGATGAATGCGATCGGGATTCAGGAAATACTTCCGCCCCAGTTCGGGCAGGGTGCATTCGACCAGCTGGACCGTTGTTTCAATGATGGAGAATCCCGGGCCATGGACCGAATCCCCCAGAAAA
>JBMOHI010000101.1:0-6691 GCA_049317925.1 Terrimicrobiaceae bacterium | reverse complement strand
GGCGCAGAGCAACAGGGCCGACACCGCCTCGCGCACGGTTTCCAATCTTTCACTGACCCAGGCGGCCCAAGGCACGTCGGAATATGTTTCCGATGCGGAGTCGGATTTCGGCGAACAACAACCCGTCAGCGCACGATCCGGCGGTCTGGGCGCGTATGCCATCGGCAGCACCGGCCTGAACTACACCTCCAATCCCACGCTCTCGAACAGCGGGAGCCGCGGGGACATGTATTACTTCGCCCGGGGCGGTGCGGGCGTTCACCCGAACCTCGCCGGCGGGCTCTATTTGGACGCGCATGTGTCCGAGGAAGTTTTTCTCTATTCGCGGAATACCTCGCTGAACTTTTCCCACTTCAACGCGGGCGGCGGGCTCGATTACGTTTTCCAGGACCTCGGTCAGCTGACCGTCTGGGTGCGCTACGAATACGACCGCTATCTCGACGGCGACACCCTCAGCGAGTTTTTCGTCAACAACTCCCTCGTCACCGGTCTGGCCAAGGAATTTTTGATCAGCGACACCATGGCCATCCAAGCGGGAACCCAGTTGGCCATTTCTCTCACAGCGATTCCGGCCCCCGCCCGGCGCAATGAGTACGATTTCTGGCTCGGCTGGCGCTGGCGCATCGTCGAGCCCCTCGAGCTCCAGACCTATTACCTGCTTTCGCTTTTCAATTACCCCGACGGCTCGCGCGTCGATGTCACCCAGAATGTGGGAGGATCACTCAACCTCTCGCTCACCCGCTGGGCCAAGATTTCGGCTTCGGCCGGCTTCAGCGCGAACCATTCGACCGATTCCTATTTTAATTATACAGTGGCAAACGTCGGGGGAACCCTCGGCCTGGACATCCGTTTTTGATCATGAAAACAACCATCCCCGCGCTTATCATCGCCGCCGCAATTCCGTTGTCGGCCCGGGCCGAACCCTTTCAACAGGCGGAGGTCACCAAGACGGTCAACAGCGTCTCCCTTCTTCAGTCCAAACAGACCCCGAGGCCGGCTGAGACTGGCGACATCGTGCGGGGCGAGACGGCAGTGAAGACCGGCGGGGATTCCCGCGCCGAGTTGAAGTTTCCCGATCAGACCATTACCCGCATCGGCTCCAACGCGCTGTTCCGTTTCCGCGAGGGCGGCCGGGACATGACCCTCGACGGCGGCACGATGCTTTTCTCCTCGCCCAAGGGCGCGGGCGGCGGCCAGGTCCAGGCTGGTGCGGTCACGGCAGCAGTCACCGGCACGACTTTCATTCTCTACTATCTCGTGGGAGGCGATGTCAGGGTGGCGGTAATTGAGGGCAAGGTCCTCCTCTCGTTCACGGCCAACCCGAAGATCCGCCAGCTCCTCCGCGCCGGACAAATCGGCATTGTCCGGGCCGGTGCAACCGGCTTTGAACCCGTGTTTTCCATCGATCTGAAGCGCCTCATCGGCACCAGCCGCCTCCTCGAATCCGGCGGCTTCGGCCCGCTGCCGGACATGGCCCTCATCCAACGCATCGCCCAGAGCCAGCAGGGCAAAATCACCAAACTCCCGGATAGTATCGTCCGGGATATTCAAGCCGCACAAACCAGCCGCAACACGATTCAGGCGGGCAACAACCCTGTGCCGAAACCCGTCATGACTCCTCCGCCCCGGCCGGCATCCACGCCACCGATTGTGCCGCCGAAACCCCAGCCCGTCGTCACTCCCCCGCCTCAGCCTCCGCCTCCTCCCAAGCCGCCCAAACCGCCTGTGCCGCCGAGTCCTCCGCCGTCCCCGCAGCAGTCGCCCGGACCCGGACGATAACGCCAAGACATAATTGGCGCAGCCCGTGGCCGCATTCGTAAGAACGTGGTGGCGCTGGGCCTCGCCTCCTCCTTCAGGCGTCCACCGTCTCACGGCGGCTGCGGCGTGATCCCGCAGTTTTTCGCGATCCCGCGGAAAAACTTTTGCTTGCCGGAAATTACATATCTATACATTTTAATATGTTCATCTATTAAATAAAGGGCTTGCCCTCATGCGAAATTCCCTAACCCATTTCCTGAGAAATCTTCTCGCCGCCGCAGCGGTCCTGGCGGCGGTGTCGCCCGTCTCCGCCCAGACACTCAACGGAACATATGGGACGGGACCGGACACCTCCTATCTGGTGATCCAGGCGGCGGATTTTGGCATGGAACCGCTGTGGTATGCATTCAACTACACCTACGTTCCGGGCAACCCGCTGGACGGGTACGCCATGCTGAGCACCGTGGTGGCGGGCGACCCGCTCCTTGATGCCGTGATCCTGAACTTTGGCACATTGGCGGAGCCCAACTATTTCGTGGATTCCATTATCTACAATTCCGTCACCCTGACCAATACCGGTGCCCCGACCTTCTCCCCCTATTGGGCGCAGTGGGTTAGCGGCGGCGAGGCCGGTTATCCGACGCCGGCGCCTATCGCATCCGGCGCGTGGGACTTCGGCTCCGGGATGTCGGCACCGTACCGTTCTCTGGTGCCCGGCGCGTGGGACGGATATATTTTTAACGACGGCTTGACCGCGCCGTCGATCACGCCGGTGCCGGAACCCGGCGGCGTCTGGCTTGTCCTCGCGGCCAGCGGAGCCCTTTCGGGATTGTCCCGTTCTCGAACATGGAAAAATCGGCTTTCACGTTAATCGAGACCCTCATCGCGCTCGTCGTGACCGCCGCGCTGGCCACGGTAGTCGCAGGAACGGGCTGGAAGGTTTACGAAAAATCTTCCCTGGCTGTCTCGGCCAACAACATCCGGCAACTCGCAGCGGGGGGCGCGGCTTATCTTGGCGACAACAACCACACGTTTTGGAAATACCAGGACGCCGCCGCGCCAGATCAGCCGGGCACAATCTGGTGGTTCGGATTCGAAACCGCAGAGAGCAAGGGCCGACCGGAAGGACGGCGTCAATACGATCCCGGGCTCGGACCGCTCGGTGGCTACGTGCCAGCGGGAGTGCGCCCGGATGTGAGTTTCAGTTTGGGCGGAAGGGTCTTCAAGCCGAAGTATCAGTCCGGTTATCTCGGTATCGGTTACAATGTTTTGCTGGGCGGCGGCTGGGGCGGGAATCCCGCGCTGCTGAAAAAGTTCTGGTCGCTGTCTGATCCGGCGAAGGTGGTGGTCTTTTTCACTTCGGCCCAGGTCAACACGTTTCAGAGCCCGGCCAGCGCGAAAAATCCGCTGCTGGAGGAGTTCTATGGACTGGACGAGCGCGAGGTGACGGTTCATTTCCGCCATCAGGGTTATGCCATGGTGGCGTTTGCGAATGGCGCAGCGGGCTTCCTGCCAATGGACGAAGCGACCCGCGACCCCCGCCTGCCCAAAGCCAACGTCGGACGCTTCGCCCCGCGCGGCAGCAAAAAGTATCTGGAGTAAACCCATGAAAAAACCGCAGATTGAAGCCATGCAAAAAAACACGCTCGCCCTCGCGCTGGCCCTGGTGGTTCTGGCCGCGGCCTACCGTGTGTTCGGCGCGGTCTATGTTTCCGCCCTGCCGAATTTCTCGCCCGTGATGGCCATGGCCTTTTGCAGCGGACTCGTCCTTCCCGGCGCCCTGGCCGTGGCCGCGCCGCTGGCGTGTTTGTTCGTTTCCGATCTCGTGCTCAACGCGCACTTCGGTCAGCCCTTGATGCAGCCGGCGATGCTGGCCATTTACGCCTGCTATGTGTTTGCCATCGGAACCGGAGCCCTCCTGCGCCACCGCGGACTGCCTGCTGTTTTCGGTGCGGTGCTCGGCAATGCGTTTCTTTTCTATCTCGTGACCAACTCCCTCGCGTGGTGGGGAAACTCGCATTACGCCCAAACGTTCGGCGGATGGATCCAGGCCCTCACCGTGGGTCAGGCGGGGTTCGCGCCCACATGGACGTTCTTCCGCAATTCCCTGATCGGCGATTTTCTTTTTACCGCCATGTTTCTAGCACTCTTTTACTGGGCCAGAAAACGCAGTGCGTCGCCGAATCTGGCCCGCCAGGAAAGCTCGTCGTGACCGCCGCCTTCGATCCGCACGATGGAGAACTCCTGTCCATCCCGCCAGCCCTTCCCGCGCAGAAGCGCGCCGAGGTCGCGGTGATACGGTTCGTAGCATTCATCGAGTCCTCGGGTGCCGTAATCAAAATACATTCGCGTTTCCGCCGGCAGGGCCGGCACGGCTTCCAGGGCACGCAACTGACCGGCCTGATCGGGCACGCTTTCCGAGACATCCTCAAAGGCGGTCGAGAGGCAGGCGAATTTTCCAAAAACCCCCGGGTGATGGATTGCCACGTAAAAACTGATCAGTCCGCCCAGCGACGCGCCGCCCAGAACCCGCGCGGATGGCTGCGCCAGCGTGCGGTAGTGAGTGTCCATGTGGGTGAGGAGTTCGGTCGCGACGAATTGCGCGTAGGCCGCTCCGCCGAGTTCGGGCGACAAATCAAAATCCCGCAGCGTTTCGTTTTCCTCGGAAAACCCCTCGGGATGACAGACCCCGACCACGATGGCCTCGGGCAAAACTCCCTCGCGCGAGAGCAGGTTCACCCATTCATCCGCGGCCCAGTCCACTCCGCTGAACGGACTGGTCAGCGGATCGAAAACATTGGCCCCGTCGTGCAGGACGATGAGGGGAAAGCGCCGCTCTGGTTCCGTGGCATAGCGGTGGGGCAGCCAAATGAGCAACTCGCGACTTCCGGCCAGCACGCGCGAATGGATCGCCTCGCGGGTCAGGCGGCCCTGATACCGGTCTTTCCAGTCCGCGACAGTGTGGTGACGCGTGGCATCGAGCCAGACTTCGTGGGCGTCGTTGGGAGGCACGTGGCCGTAGGCATCCACGGATTCGGTTTCCCAGGAACCCCGCGTGACCTTGTATTCAAAGTGCGTCCCGGTCTCAGCCTCGATTTCCCCCTCGTGGAAGGGCGGTTTCCAATCGAGTCGCAGCCCCTTCGCCGGCTGCCAGTCGCCCAGCGCGGGAATGCTGCCGGTGATAAAAACCAGCTCCCCGCTGCGGTCAACCGGCGGAACAATTTGAAAGTGGATTTTGCTCATGCAGGACAATTTGAAACTAACCTCTGTCCATGATTTCCGAAACTGAAAAAGCCCTGCGCGATCTTCTGGCCAAACGCATCGTCATCATCGACGGCGCCATGGGCACGATGGTGCAGCGCTACAAATTGGAGGAGGCCGATTACCGTGGCGAGCGCTTCGCCGACTGGCCCAGCGACGTCAAGGGCAACAACGACCTGCTCTGCCTCACCAAACCCGAGGTCATCCGCGAGATCCACAGTCAATACATCGCGGCCGGTGCGGATATCATCGAGACGAACACGTTCAGCGCGACCACCATTGCCATGGCCGACTATGGCATGCAGTCCATCGTGCCCGACCTCAACCTCGCTGCCGCTAGGGTTGCCCGCGAGGCCGCGGATGCATGCAAGGACCGGCGGATTTTTGTCGCCGGAGCCATCGGCCCGCTCAACCGCACTCTTTCGCTCTCGCGCGATGTCAACGACCCGGGTGCGCGCGACGTGACCTTCGATCAAGTCGTGGCCGCCTATCGCGAGCAGGTTGAAAATCTGGTCAAGGGGGGCGTGGACATTCTCCTCGTCGAAACCATCTTCGACACCCTCAACGCCAAGGCCGCCCTTTTCGCCATCGGCGAGTATTTCTCCCAACTCCCCGCTAGTGCCTCCCGGCTTCCGGTCATGGTCAGCGGCACCATCACCGACCTCAGCGGACGCACCCTCACCGGCCAGACGGTCGAGGCGTTTCTTAATTCGATCTCGCACTTTCCCCTGCTTTCCGTCGGACTCAACTGCGCCCTCGGACCCAAGGAAATGCGACCCTACATCGAGGAGCTTTCCCGCCTCGCGCCGTTCCACGTCAGCACCTACCCGAACGCCGGTCTGCCCGATCCGCTCTCTCCCACCGGCTTTCCCGAGACCCCGGAAACGCTGGCCCCGCAATTGCGCGAGTGGGCGGACGAAGGCTGGCTCAACATTCTTGGCGGATGCTGCGGCACCACGCCCGATCATATCCGCGCCCTCGCGGAAACCGTCCGCACCCTGCCCCCCCGCAAAATCGCCGAACCCGAGCGGACTTTGCGCCTGAGCGGGCTCGAGGCTTTCACCGACCGACCGGAGATCCCCTTCATCAACATTGGCGAACGCACCAACGTCACTGGTTCGCCCAAGTTTGCCAAACTCATCCTGGCCGGCAACTACGACGAGGCCCTCGCCGTCGCCCGCCAGCAGGTCGAAGCCGGTGCGCAGGTCATCGACATCAACATGGACGAGGGCATGCTCGATGGCGTCGCGGCCATGACGCGGTTCTGCAATCTCATCGCTGGCGAACCCGACATCTCCCGCGTGCCCATTATGGTGGACTCCTCCAAATGGGAGGTCATCACGGCCGGACTGCGTTGCATCCAGGGCAAGGGCATCGTCAATTCCATCTCGCTCAAAGTCGGCGAGGAGGAGTTCAAGAAACACGCAACCCTGGTCCGCCGCTTCGGTGCCGCCACCGTCGTGATGGCCTTCGACGAAAAGGGCCAGGCCGACAACCTTGAGCGACGCATCGAGATTTGCTCGCGCGCCTATCGCATCCTGGTGGACGAAGTCGGTTTCCCGCCCGAGGACATCATCTTTGATCCCAACGTCCTCACTGTCGCCACCGGCATCGAGGAACACGCCAACTACGCCAAGGATTTCATCGAGGCCACCCGCTGGATCAAACAAAA
>JBMOHI010000100.1:0-6696 GCA_049317925.1 Terrimicrobiaceae bacterium | reverse complement strand
CGATCATGAAATTGCTGGTTGCCGTCGTCACCTTGAAAGGAATCCGCATCACCTGATCCATGGCCACCACCTTAAACGCCCCGGACCCGATGCCGAGCAGACCAGACAGAACTCCCGCCACGATCATGATGAGAAATCCGGGGATCACGGCATGGACGGCATACGGTTTGAGTCCGTCCGGCGTCGGCCTCACTCCCGGAAGGCGCAGTTTCTCCGCCAGGGGATCCGACAACGCCGCCTCGCCTGAGAGATCCTTCTGTTTTCGCAGCGACAACAAAACCGTGACCAACAACGCCGCGCCGAAGATGACCGAGAGCACGGCCTGATTCAGCACCACCGCCAGCATGGCGCCGGCCACCGCGCCGGTCGTCGTGGCCATGCAGAGAAAAAGCCCGATGCGCATGTTGGAAATCCCGTCGCGCAAATAGGCCGCCGCCGCGCCCGAGGAAGTGGCAATGACCGAGGCCAGCGCCGCGCCCATGGCGTAGCGGATATCGATGCCAAACCCGAGCACCAGCAACGGCGTGATGATGACTCCGCCACCCAGCCCGATCAACGCCCCAATCACTCCCGCGACGAACGCCGCCGCCGCCACGGCCAAGTCGAAGAGGGGCTCTGTCATCATAAGAAATCCGCCGCTCCCCTTACGGCATCAACACATTGAGCCTGTTCGTCAGATTTCTCATGGGTGAATCACATAACCATGTGTTTCCCATGGTGGAAAGGCTTGCATCGCTGAATATTTCTTCGAAAAGCCCGACTCGCGCTTCAACGGCGGAAAAAGACGGCGAGGCCTTCCTGACCACGTGAAAACGGACGCCGGGTAATCCGGGCCAGCAAACCGATTCCGTCCGGACAGTGGGGTTTGAGAATGTGACTGTCCATGACCCGGCATGAAAATCGGGACCTCTCCTTCCCGCAAGTAAAAGCGCGATCAGTCGTGAGCCAGCGCGCCGTCGCCCAGAAGGCACCGGTACGCCACCCCTTGGTGGCCGGTTTTTTGCCGATACTCCGCTTCGACCGCCTGGGCGATTGTCTCGATCGCGGCCAGGTCAACCAGAGCAACAATCGCACCGCCGAATCCACCGCCCGTGAGGCGGGCGCCATAAACACCCGGCTGAGCGCAGGCAATTTCGACCAGCGCATCGAGTTCCTTGGTGCTGTTCTCAAAATTCTCGATCGAACTGCGGTGGGAAGCGGACATCAGGCGGCCGAAGGCGGCGGCATCGCCCTGTTTCAAAAACTCCACCGCGGCGAAGACGCGTTCATTTTCTCCCACGATGTGGGCGGCCCGGCGTTTGACCAGCGGCGGCATGATGGCGGCGGCCAGTTGGGCGCTGGTGGCGTCGCGCAGGGCGGGGACGCCGAGGATCTTTGCGGCCTCGAAACATTGGTCGCGCCGTTCGTTGTATTCGCCACCGGTGAGGGCGTGCTTGACGCCGGAGTGCACGATGAGGAGACCGACATCGTGCGGAAAGGGAATGGTCGCCACGGTCTCAGCCCGGCAGTCGAGATAGATGGCGTGATCCTTTTTCCCAAAGATGGAGGAGACCTGATCAAGCAGGCCACAACTCACACCGACGAATTCGTTTTCGGCCCTGCGGCAGAGTTTGGCCAGATCGAGCGGGGCGATTTGCAGATCGAAAAGCCGGGTCAGGAGAACCGCGGTGGAAACTTCGATAGCGGCGGAACTAGAGAGCCCGGCCCCCAGCGGCAGCGTGCTGGAAAAATGGGCCTCGAAGCCGGTGATAGGATAGCCGGCATCCTTGAGGATTTTGGCCACACCAAACGGATAGTCTGCCCAGCTATCCCGGGCCGCGAGGTTATCGACAATGGCTTCCACCACTCCGGCGATGCCTTCACTGGAAAGAACAATCCGCCCGTCGTCGCGACGTTTTCCCCGCACGGAAATCCCGAGGTCGATGGCCCCCGAGAGAACCACTCCGCCGTTGTAGTCGGTGTGATTGCCGAGAAGTTCGACACGGCCGGGAGCGAAGGTAGAGACGAACTGCATAGGCCAGAGTGGTTATACGAAGCCGCAAGGGACCGCAACAACGGGAAGAGGGCTTGCTTCTGCGGGACTTTCTGGCAAATTTGAAGTCCAAACCAAACAGGCTTATGTCCGATACCAACTCCGAAGAAAAACACGCCGCCGCCAAGAAACTTGAAAGCAGCTCGGTGCACGCCAAGAAAGCGCTCGACGCCGCCAGCGAAGCCGGCAAAGCCGTCGGCGAAACGGTCAAGAAACACGCGCAAACCGCGTATGACGCCGGCCGCGAGCATCTGACCGCAGCTGCCAAGGATCTCGGCGACGCTGCCTCGGTCAAGTACAAGGAAATCCGCGGCAAGGCCCAGACGGTCACCGAGGACTACAAGGGCCGGGCCAAGTCCGCCCTGAACGATGCGACCGCAAAGGCACAAAACTTCCAAGGTGACACTGAAAGCTACATCCGCGAGAAGCCGCTTCAGGCGGTCGGCATCGCTCTCGGCGTGGGCTTCGTCCTCGGCGTAATTTTCCGCCGCTAAGCACCGCGGGCACACGATGGCGGACCCCGCACACCCGTCTCCGGAGCCGACGGCACCCGAGACGAGCCGCGGAGCTTTGGCCGAGCTGCTGAGCTTTGCCGGTTCCCTCGGTCGGCACCTCCAGGCTCTCCTGGCGCTGGCCGGCCATGAAACCAAGGAGGCCGCCGGACTTTACCTGCGCCTGGTGATCCTGCTAATTGCAGCGCTGATCTTCTTTGTTTTAGGGTACGTGTTCCTGCTCTTCTTCATCGCATCTCTTCTGGCTGTGACCTTTGGGATCAACTGGATTTGGATTTCCCTTGGGTTGGCTCTCTTTCATCTCATCGGCACGGCGGTCTGCGGCCTCTATGTGAGAAACCATCTGCCCACCCCTGTCTTCACCTCCACTTCGGCCGAGTTGAAGAGGGACTTTGCCAACCTCAAACAATTTGAATCATGACCAAGGAACAACTTCTCGCCGAGGTGGCCCGCAGCCGATCCTCCATCGCCCGTGATTACTCCTCGGTGCGCCGGGAATTTGATGTCCAAGCCAAAGTGAACCAACTCGTCCGCCGCAAACCCCTGGCCTGGCTGGGCGGGGCAGCAGCCCTCGGCTGGCTGCTCTCCGGTCCGAAAACCAAGACCCGCGTGGTGACGAGGTTTCTCAAAGCCGACGGCAAGCCTTCCAAGCGCGTGGAGGAGCCGGTGGCGCGGCTGGGTTTCCTCGGTGTGCTCCTCGCCGTGATCAAGTTTTCCCTGCCCCTGCTCAAACCGGTGCTCACCGCCTATGCCGGCAAGCGCTTTGCGGATCTCGCCGCCAAGCTGGCCAAGTAATCCCCGGAAAGGAAATCACCGGCTGGAACATTTTCTGCTTTTTTGATCACCCCCCAAACGCCATAACCGCCCTGTGAGTTCCGAAGCGCCCCTCGCCGTTGAAGTTGTTGCCCAAAACGAGGTCCGCACCCTTGATCACGTTGACCAGTATCTGACGGTCGGCAAGGAATCCGGCGCCTCCGACATCCATCTTGCCGTCAACTCCCGCCCGATCTGGCGGCGGTTCGGCAACCTCGAGGCCATCTGGCTGCAAGCCCCCATCCTGACCGCGGCGGACACCGAGCGGCTGGCCATGGGATTTCTCACCGACCACCAGAAGGGCATCATGGCTGAGCGCGGGGATGTGGACTTCGCCTATGCCAATTCGTTCGGACGTTTCCGCGCCTGCGTCGTCAGGCAGCGGCTGGGCTACGACATCACCTTCCGTATCATCAACAGTTCGGTAAAAACGATGGACGAGCTGGGCCTGCCCCCGCAGCTCAAACTTCTCACCCAGTACCACAACGGATTGGTCCTGGTCACGGGTTCGGTCGGCAGCGGCAAGAGCACGACCCTGGCCGCACTGGTGCAGGAGATCAATCAGGCCCGACACGATCACATCATCACGCTGGAGGATCCGATCGAATACATCATCCACTCGCAAGGCTGTCACGTCACCCAGCGCGAGGTACACACGCACACGAAGTCCTTCGGCGCCGCCCTGCGCGGCGCCCTGCGTGAAGACCCCGATGTGATCATGGTGGGGGAAATGCGCGACCTGGAAACGATCTCGCTGGCCATCACCGCCTCAGAAACCGGCCACCTTGTGCTCGGAACCCTCCACACCAGCAACGCCGCGCGAACTCTTGACCGTGTGCTCGACGTTTTTCCCACCGATCAACGCGACCAGATCCGCATCATGGTCAGCGAGTCCCTCCGCGGCATCATCAGTCAGCAACTCGTGCCCCGCGCCGACGGCACCGGCCGCTGCCTGGCCATGGAAATTCTCATGAACAACCCCGCCGTCGGCAACCTCATCCGCGAAGGCAAGACGTTCATGTTGCCTGGCGTGATTCAGACCGGAAAAAAACAGGGCATGCAGTTGATGGACGATTCGCTCCAGTCGCTTTATGAGTCCGGCCTCATCTCGCCCGAGGAAGCCTTTTATCGTTCGGAAAACAAAACCCTTATGCGTCAGGTTCTGGGGAGGTAGATCATCATGGCATACATCGACCAACTGTTTCAGGCCCTCATTCAGGAGGGTGGTTCCGATCTTCACCTGGGCGAAGGCCAGCCGGCCAAGATCCGCCGTCACGGCGAAATCGTTCCCATCAGCGAGGAACCGCTCACCCACGAGCACATGTCCTACATGCTGAGCGAAATCTGCTCGCCTTCGCGCTGGGAGAAATTCAACGAGACCGGTGACCTGGATTTTGCGTACGAGATGGACGCGCAGAACCGGTTTCGCTGCAACTATCTCAAGCAGACGAGCGGCTACGGCGCGGTTTTCCGTATCATCCCGACCAAGATCAAAACGCTGGAAGAACTCGGCGTTCCGTCCGTCATCAAAACCTTCGGCGAAATGCGCGGCGGCATCGTCCTCGTCACGGGCCCGACCGGTTCGGGCAAGAGCACGACTTTGGCGGCCCTGATGGACTACATCAACGTCAACTTCTCGCGGCACATCGTCACCATCGAGGAGCCGATCGAGTTCGTGCACAACAACAAAAAAAGCATCATCACCCAGCGCGAGGTGCCAGAGCATTCCATCAGCTTCCCCGCCGGGTTGAAGGCGGCTTTGCGCGAGGACGCCGACATCGTGCTCGTGGGCGAAATGCGCGACCTGGAAACCATTTCCCTTGCCCTGACCGCGGCGGAAACCGGCCTGCTCGTCTTCGGCACGCTTCACACAAACAATTCGCGCAAGACGGTTGATCGTATGATCGACGTCTTTCCCTCGGACCAACAATCTCAGGTCCGGACCATGCTCGCAGCCTCGCTGCGCGGTGTGGTGGCCCAGCTCTTGCTCAAGCGCGCCGACATCCCCGGCCGTATCGCGGTGAATGAAATCCTCGTCACCAACAACGCCGTTTCGGCCATCATTCGCGAAGGCGCCACGCAAAAGCTTCAGGATGTCATCGTGGCGGGAAAAGGTGAGGGGATGCAATTCATGGACGATGCCATCTGGGAAAATCTTGTTTCCGGAGCGACCTCCCCGCACGAGGCCTACATGAAGGCGATCGACAAACAGCGATTCCGGCCTTTCCTCCCCGCTGAGGAATCCGAATTGGGCAATTCCGCCGGGCTGGTCGATGACGGAGCGCCGCGCCCGGACAAGGCGAAAAAAGTAGGCGCGTTGAAGCACTAGCAGCCCGCTCCCTCCGCACAAAGTCCCCAATGCCCGCGGCGGAATTCATTCTGGTGGACATCAGCAATTCGTTCACCAAGGTGGCCTTTTCCAGCCGGGGCCGCGTCGGGCGCGCCCTTCGTCTGCCCACCGCGCGACTCACGGCGGCCAGCCTGCGCAAACTGATCGGTTCCCGCCGCGTCCGGCACGCGGTCGCCGCTTCGGTCGTTCCGGAGAAAAACAAGATTCTCAATTTGGTCCTCCCCCATCCGATTTGTTGGGTGGATCACAAGGCCACCCTCGG
This sequence comes from Terrimicrobiaceae bacterium, assembly GCA_049317925.1. GTDB lineage: Bacteria > Verrucomicrobiota > Verrucomicrobiia > Chthoniobacterales > Terrimicrobiaceae > CAMASH01. The sequence continues at coordinate 727 of JBMOHI010000100.1, read as the reverse complement.
CATTGGCATCAACTATCCGAATCCCGCCGCCATCGGCGCAGACCGGTTGGCCAACGCCGTAGCCGCGAGGGCGCTCTACGGCGCACCATCCGTCGTGGTGGATTTCGGTACGGCTGTCACCTTTGACGTGATTTCCGCAAAGGGCGAGTACATCGGCGGAGTGATCACACCGGGCCTTTCGGCCATGACCGATTATCTCCACAGCCGCACCGCCCTGCTGCCCCGCGTGACGCTCCGGGAACCGCGCCGGGCCATCGGCCGCAGCACGAAGGAGGCGATGCAGTCAGGCGCAGTCCATGGCTACCGCGGCCTCATCAGCGAAATCGTACGGCAGATTTTGCGGGAAATGAATGCGAAGAAAATGCCACCCATCATTGCCACGGGAGGAGACGCCCGCCTGATCGCCGGAAAGACCGGAATTTTTTCCGCGGTGGATCCGGGACTCACCCTGGAAGGGTTGCGGCTGATTGGAGGCCTGAATTTTCCGGTTCAGGAGAAGACGCGGCCCGCCGGGCCAAAAGCGCGGTGACGGCCCAGGCCAGGGCGAAAAGCAGCGAGCCGCAGACAACCATCGCGCCGGCTGCCGAGCATTTCAGCCAGATCGAAAGGTGATAGCCCAGCACGGCACTGATCACGGAATGACCGACCGTGAGCACCAGCCGCACCGGCAGCCGGGTGGAAAGCTGCGCGGCAAACATCGCCGGAACAATCAACATCGCCACCGCCA
>JBMOHI010000099.1:0-6735 GCA_049317925.1 Terrimicrobiaceae bacterium | reverse complement strand
GCTTTGCTGAGTCCTTTGTAAAAGCCTTTCCAATAAGCCACGGCTTTGTCCGCCGGGGAAAAAATGTTGACCAGAGCATGGAGCGGTTCTCCGCCCATGGCCGCCACATCGCTCACCGCGCGGCAGAGGGCTTTCCAGCCGACACGGACCGGGTCGTGCTCCGGCAGGTAGTGGATGCCCTCGACCACGCAATCGGCTTTCAAAAGCAGCAACTCGCGCGACCCCGGGGCCGCCTGCACCACCGCGCAATCGTCACCCGGGCCGGCGACCACATTGCGTCCCTCCGGTAGCCCGTTCAGCAGAATCTTCAGGAACTTGTCCTCGTTGAGATCCCGCACTTTCATTTCATCAATCCGGGCCAGAGGAGGGTGGCGACAATGGTCAGGGAATTGAACGATGCGTGCATCAGGATGGGAGCCCAGAGTGATGCCGTGAATTCATAGACCAGAGTGAGGGCGACGGCCAGCACAAGCAATCCACCGAGCGAGGGGAGGTGGGCATGAATGACCGCGAAAATCACCGCGCTGATGGCCAGGGCCCACCACCGTCCGGCGTATTTCCGGGCGGTCCCGTAGATGTAGCCGCGAAAGATCACTTCCTCGCCGACCGGCGCCACGACGATGGCGGTGAAGGCGAGCAGGAGCCGGTCGTTGATTCCGGGGCTGTCATTCAAAAACTGCAAGAGCGGCTGCGGCTGGGTCTCCGCTCCCAGGAGACGGAAACTCAGGGCGTGAACGAAGAAAATCGCCGGCAGCGCGATGAGGAGAGCGGGAAGAAAAGCCGGCAGACTGCGCCGCCAGCCGGCGGCATTCAGGCCAAAGAGGGTGAGGGGATTGATCGAACGGAGAATGAGGAATGAAAAGAGGCAGATGATGAGAAGAAATGAGAAGATGGCGTTCAGGATGAGCACCTGGGAGGTCACCACGATTTCGCGCCCACCCGAACCGATCACATTGACGAGAAACCAAAGCGCCAAAAGCGAAGCGAAGATGACGTCGGGAGCTTTATAATCCTCGAGGCGAAGCCCCGTTCCGGCCGCGTGAACCGATCGGACAGCCAGGCGGCGGAAATACGCCACACTGCCCAGGGCGAGCACGCCGGAAAGGAGCAATTCCACGGAAACCTAGGGGGCGAAGAACGGCGGCAGGAGATAGACCCGGCCGGGCTGGAGTTTGGGCAGACCTTCCAGCAAATCCACTTTGATCGAGGGAGACTTGGTTTCCCCGAACATGCGTAGGAAGTGGGCGAAGCTCACCGTATGCTTGTAGCGGACAATCTGCGCGCCGGGGGCTTTGCCGAGTTCGCGCGCCTTGGTGTAGGCGTCTTCGATGTATCCGAGTTCATTGACCAGCTTGGCCGCGAGCGCGTCGGTCCCGCTCAGGATCCGACCATCCGCCACGCCGGTCCGCAGGCTTTGTTCGTCGAGGTCGCGCGCCTTGGCCACGATGCCGACGAAGCGGTCATAGCTTTGCATGACCAATCCCTCGACATAGGCTTTCTCGTCGGGCGTCATTTCGCGGGAACCATTGAGCATGTCTTTGAACTTTCCGCTTTTGAAGACCACTGATTGCAGTCCGATTTTTCCGAAGAGCTCCCGGTAGTTCAAGGTGGAGATGATCACACCGATGGACCCGGTGAAGGTCGTGGCATTGCACATGATGTAGCTGGATCCGCAGGCCGTGTAATAGGCCCCGGACGCACCGATGGAATTGAAGTAAATAATCGAGGGCTTGTGGGTGGTGAATTCCTTGAGGGCGTTGTAAAGCACGTCGGACGCCGTAATCTCGCCGCCGGGACTATCCACCGAAATGATCACCGCCTTGACCTCGGGATCCTGCCGGGCCTGGGCCAGTGCCCGCTTGAAATCTCCCACCATGTCATCGCCGAGGCTGCCGGGTTGTCCGTTGGCAATGACGCCCTCCAGAGGAATGATGGCGATCTTCTGGGCCGATGTGCTGCCTTCATCAATCACCACTTCCTCGAAATCCTTTTCCCGCACGGACCGCATTGACGAGAGGCTGCCCGAACCCTTCATACCCGCCAGAGCCGCAAAAAGCAGCAGATTGACAAACATGCTGGCACAGACCGCGAGGAACAGGACGATGATGGCGCAACCGGATTTTTTCATTGGAAGAGCAGAAACGTAGCTTGATCATCCCTCCACTCAAGCGGCGAATTGCCGTTCGTTCAGCAGGTTGCACGGATTCCCCCGGGAACGACGCCTCCCTTGTGTGAATAACTTGGGAAGAAAGAACGCCCCCAAGGGAAATTTGTTCACCATCAGTTTGTGAATGACTGCGGAATCCACTATTCGAAGTGGATGACTCTCACCGAAATCCAGCAGGCCCTTGCTGCTTTGGACACCAGGCCGCGCCAGAGCCTCGGCCAGAATTTTCTCCATGATCAGAATCTCGCGCGGTGGATCGTGGCCCGCCTCGGCCTGCAAGCAGGGGATCACGTCGTCGAGATCGGACCCGGACTGGGAGCGCTGACGGAGCAGCTTCTCTCCGAGGACGTCACGGTCACGCTGATCGAAAAGGATCGCAGCATGGTGGCCTGGCTGACGGAAAAATTTCGTGATCCGCGTGTGGAACTGTTCCACATGGACGCATTGGATTTCGACCTGCGGAATCTTTACGGAAAAGGTCCGGTGAAGATCATCGGCAACCTGCCGTATTACGTATCCACGCCGCTCATTGCGAAATTCTCATCCGCCCTCTCACCCGCATCAATCCTTGTTCTCACGCTGCAGCACGAAGTGGCGGCCCGCTTGCACGCGCAACCCGGCACGAAGGATTTCGGCGCGATGTCGGTGTGTTCCTCGCGCCGCTGGAATGTGCGCTACGTGAAGAAACTTCCTGCCACGGTTTTTTTCCCGCGGCCGAAGGTTTCTTCCGCCGTGGTGGTGTTCGAACGCAAGGCGGCGGACACCATTCCGCCGTGCGATGAAGCCGTCTTTGAATCCCTGGTGCGCCGCGGATTTTCCGAACGCCGCAAGCAACTGCGCAACCTCCTTCCGGAGTTGAAGGACCGCTGGCCTTCTCTTTGTGCGCATCTCGCGCTGCCGGAGACTGTTCGCGCCGAGGAACTCTCGCTCGCGGCCTGGGAGACGTTCACCCAATATGTCAATCCGGTCGCGGCCCAGAGCGGCGAGGAAATGTTTGACATCGTAGACGAAAACGACTCGGTCGTTGAGACCCGTCCCAGAGACGCCGTCCATGTGAATAACTTACGCCACCGGGCGGTTCACATCCTGATTACCAACGAAAAAGGCGAACTTTTCCTGCAAAAGCGCTCGATCTGGAAGGACAAGAACCCCGGCTGCTGGGATTCCTCTGCCGCCGGCCACGTCGATGCCGGGGAATCCTACGAGGATGCCGCCCGCCGGGAGCTCGCGGAGGAAATCGGGATCGACTGCCCGGTCGAGCGGATCGGACGCCTCCCGTGCTCGGCTGGGACCGGGTGGGAGTTCATCGAGGTGTTTCACGGCCGGCACGAGGGACCCTTCCGACTGGCCGCTCTGGAGGTGGAAACCGGCGCCTTTTTTCCGGTCACACAAATCCACACATGGTTGGACCGAGCACCCGCGGACTTCAGCCCGGTTTTTGTGCAATGCCTGCCGTTCCTTGGAGGAACGCGGGCCGTAGGATCCCAAGCGGATCCGAACCTCTAAATCGCCTGCCAGGCGGGCTTGTTCTCGTAAACCCACCGGTAGTATTCGCCCCGCCGCAGGTTTCCCGCCGCGGCCTCGTCGAGCAGGATGGTAGCCCGCTCATGCAGTTGCAGAATGGAAGCCGGAACGGACGCCGTGATCGGGCCTTCGACCGCGGCCGCTACTGCCTCGGCTTTGCCTTCGCCAAAAGCCAGCAGAACGATCTCACGCGCCTCCATGATGGTTCCCACGCCCATGGTGATAACGTGCCGGGGAATCTCGTCCTCCCTCGAAAAATAGCGGGCGTTGTCCTGCCGGGTGCGCCGGGTCAGAGATTTGATCCGGGTGCGTGAAACGAGCGACGAGCTCGGTTCGTTGAAACCGATGTGTCCGTCCCCGCCAATGCCCAGGATCTGCAGATCAATGCCGCCCGCCGCCTTGATCGCATCTTCGTAGGCCTGACAGAACGCCGGAACATCGGCGGCGAGCCCGTTGGGAATGTGGGTGTTGGCCTCCGGAATGTTCACGTGCCGGAAAAAATTCTCCCGCATGAAATGGTGATAGGAAGCGGGGTGCGCGGGCGGCAGTCCCAGATATTCGTCGAGGTTGAAGCTCGTGACTCCGTGAAAGTCCAACTTCTCCTCGCGATGCAGTCGGATCAGTTCGTGATAAAGTGGCAACGGGGTGCTGCCGGTGGCCAGGCCGAGAACGGCGGACGGCTTTCTGCGGAGAAGGCGGGCGACCAGCCGCGCCCCGAGAACACTGGCTTCCTGGCTTGAAGGTTGAATGATGACTTCCATGCGGGCAGGGGCTCTTCTTTCACACCATAACTCGAAAATCGAGCGCTTCGTTTCGAAAAAGAAAGGAGGCTCGCGCGAAGGACGCAAAGCACGCCAAGCGAAGAAGGGGAAATCCGAATCGCTCTCTTTGCGTACTCTGCGTCCTTTGCGCGGGATTCTTATGCGTTTGCCTTGCCCTGCAAAACTTCCCTAGTCTCCTCGGGCGATGTTTCATAGTGATGCCACGATAATTTTCTCGCTCCGATCCCCATGAAGATTCTCGTGACCGGCGGGGCCGGATTTATCGGCAGTCATGTGGTTGAGCACTTTCAAGGGAGGGCGCAGGTCTGCGTGCTGGACAATTTGCGCACCGGCAACAGTAAGAACCTCACCGGGCTCGACTGCGAGCTGATCGAGGGCTCGATCACCGATGAAGCGCTGGTGAGGAAGGCCGTGTCCGGGGTTGATCATGTTTTCCATCTCGCCGCCATGGTCAGCGTGCCCGAGTCCATGCAGCAACCGCGCGAATGCGTGGATCTCAATGTCACCGGGCTGCTCAATGTCCTGCGTGCCTCGGCGGATGCCGGGGTGAAGAAGCTCGTCCTGGCCAGCTCCGCCGCCGTGTATGGCGACAACCCGACTGTTCCCAAACTCGAGACCATGATTCCCGAACCCCGCAGTCCCTACGCCATCACCAAACTCGATGGCGAATACTACTGCAGTCTGTTCGACCGCGAGGGATGGTTGAACACCGCTTGTCTGCGCTTTTTCAATGTCTTTGGTCCGCGGCAAAATCCCCGCAGCGCCTATGCGGCGGCCGTTCCGATTTTCATCGAGAAAGCTCTCGCCGGCGAGGCTCTCGACATCTACGGCGACGGCGGACAGACCCGCGACTTCATTGCGGTGAAGGATATCGTTTCCGCCCTCGGGTTTGTCGCGACCAATGAGCAGGCCTCCGGGGTCTTCAATTGCGGCTATGGTCTCGCCACGACGATCCAGGCCCTCGCGGAAGAGATCATCCGCCTGGCGGATTCGTCGTCTTCCATCGTCCATCATCCTCCGCGCTCGGGCGACGTCCGGCATTCCCTGGCTTCCGTCGCCAGACTGACCGCGCTGGGATGGAAGCCGTCGGGTAATCTGGCCGACGGCCTCGCGGAAACGCTGCAGTTTTTTCGCGCGGCAAGGGAGACCCCATGAACCTCTCCGCGGGCGAGCCCCACATTTTCATCCCCGACGGACGGCCGCTCGATGAGGCTCTCGCTGGCATCACGCATCTCGGCATTGGCGCACATCAGGACGACTTGGAGTTTCACGCTCTGCACGGAATCCTGGAATGCTACGAGCACGAAGGCCGCTCCTTCGGCGGGATCACATGCACGGATGGGGGAGGGTGTTCGCGCACCGGTCCCTACGCTGAATTCTCCGATGCGCAAATGCGCGCGATCCGGATCGAGGAGCAGGACCGGGCTGCCGTCATCGGCCGTTACGGCGTGATGGTTCAACTCGGTTGCCCCAGCGCCCAAGCCCGCGACCGCAGCAACCCCGCCCTGAAGAACGATCTACAAACCCTGCTCGCGGTCATGCAACCGGAAGTGGTTTACACCCACAATCTCGCCGACAAACACGAGACCCATGTCGCGGTGGCGCGGAATGTCATCGCCGCTCTGCGCGCTCTTCCCGCCAAACGCCGTCCCAAGCGACTCCTCGGCTTCGAAGGCTGGCGGGCTCTGGATTGGATGCTCGATTCCGACAAGGTCCGGCTCGATGTTTCCGGCCGTCCCGAACTCGCCGCCGCCCTCGCCGGCGTGTTCGACTCGCAGATCGCAGGGGGCAAACGATACGACGTGGCCATGGATGGACGCCGCATCGCCAACGCCACCCTCGACGATCCCTACGGTCCGGATTCTTTGAGTGGCGTCACCCTTGCCATGGATATGACCCCGCTCGTCCTCGACGACGGACTCGACCCGGTCGAATTCACCCTCGGATTTGTCCATCGCCTGGAGGAGGACATCCGCCGGAAAATCCGGTAGCCGCCCTGATCATAAGTCGCAGAATGCCATGGAGGAAACCCAAAGTCGTTGAAGTCCGAACAGAGTTTGCCTTATTAGCAATGAAGAGAGACCGGACGTTTCGCAGCTTGTGCAAGAGCTACGGGATCAGTCCAAAGACGGGTTCTAAATGGGTGCAGCGCTACCGGGAATCCGGTCGTCGGGGCATGGCCGATAGCTCGCGGCGGCCGCGGGTGAGCGTGGGGACCGAAGAAGATCCGAACGATCTATGAACGGGAACACGGAGGGGCTC
>JBMOHI010000098.1:0-6759 GCA_049317925.1 Terrimicrobiaceae bacterium | reverse complement strand
CTGCCGCTGACCTACAACCGGGACATGCAGGAGGACAAGGAAGCCATCTTCGATTCGGTGGACACGGCCAAGGCGGCGCTGGAGATTTTTGCGGAGATGATCAACGGCGCGCGTTTCCGCGCGGAAGCGACGGGACGGGCGGCGGCTGATCCCGCCCTCCTGGCCACGGATCTGGCCGACCGGTTGGTGCTGGGCGGCGTGCCGTTCCGGCAGGCGCACGAGATTGTCGGAAAGCTGGTGGCAGTGTCCGCGCAAAAGAATGTGCCGCTCGACCAACTCGACCCGGCCGACTATCTGGCGGCCTCGCCGGTTTTGCAGGCCGGGACCGTCAAGGCGGTGTTCAATTTGGCCGCCGGACTTTCGGCCCGGGGAGCCACCGGAGCCCCGTCGCCAAAGAATCTCGCGAAACGCTTGGCCCATTGGAAAAAACGTCTGCGGTGAAAAATGGAGAAGCGGCCTCCGGTTGGGGGATTCGGCAGAGTGAGACGCTCTGCGATACCCTGCATTTGCGTTTGGATCGCGAGTTGGTGGTGACGCCATCTCGTCCGGGAGGGATCTCCTGGCTGGTGGTCCACCGCCGCTCCGCTGTGGTCGTGGCCCCGCGCACGCCGGACGGAAACTATCTGCTCATCCGCCAGGAACGCGTGGCGGTCCGCCGCACCCTTTGGGAATTTCCCGCCGGACAGATCGATGAGGAAGTCAATGACCGCACCATCCGCGAAACCGCCCTGCGCGAACTGGGCGAGGAAACAGGCATGGAGTGCCGCGGGGAACTGACCGCGCTCGGATCCTTCTTTTCCTCGCCGGGCTTCACCGATGAATGCGCCCACCTCTTTTTGGCGACGGATGTCGTTCCGCGGGCGGAGGGACAAGACCATGATGAACACGAGGCGATCCTGGAAGTGGGGACATTTTCGCCGGAGCAGTTGAAGGAGCTTGTTGCCCAAGGCAAAATCGTCGATGCCAACACGCTGGCGGTTTTCGCCCGCCTGCAAGCGCGGGGGATCTTTTCATGAACTGGAAACGCGTTTTCGATTTCCGGGAATTGAGCGACGAGCCCAAGCCGTTTCTTGATCACATCGAGGATCTGCGCCGCATGCTGATCAAGATGGTGGCCGTTCTGGCCCTTATGATGGGCGCGGCATTTTTCTTTCAAGGCACCATCGTCGGGATCGTTCAGCGGCCGCTCAAGGCCATTGATCCCGGCATGACCAGCCTGACCAATTTCGGCGTGGCCGATCCGCTGGCCATCGCTATTGAACTTTCCTTCTACGCCGGGCTCATCATGGCCTTTCCGTTTCTGATTTTTTTCCTGGCGGAATTCATTCTGCCCGGACTGAAGCCGGAGGAGCGGCGTCTGCTTTATCCCGCGGCGGGCGTTTCGCTCGGGCTGTTTCTGGCCGGTGTGCTTTTCGCCTACTACGTCGTGCTGCCACCGACTCTGGGATACTTTTTCAATTACTCCAAGTCGCTCGATTGGCGGCCGCAGTGGAGCGTGCGGGAATTCTTTTCCTTCACCACGCAGTTTGTCATCTCCTTTGGACTGGCCTTTGAGCTGCCGCTGGCGGTTTTGCTTTTGGTGAAACTGGGGATTTTGAACCTGGAGATCTTGCAACGCACGCGGGCGTTTGCCGTGGTGGTGATTTTATTTCTGGCCGCGATCATCACGCCGACGACGGATGTTTTCACGCTTCTGCTCATGGCGGGGCCGATGTATTTGCTCTACGAGGGCTGCATCATTATCGCGCGGGTCATGGAGAAAAAAGCCGGTCGCGATGCCCCGGAATCCCTCAACGAATAACATGCCGCGGCGTCTGGTCATTCTTCTCACGGCGATCTGCTTTTGCGCGCCGTTGCGGGCCCAGCTTCCGGCGACCGGGCCGATGAGAGGCTGGAAGACCATCGAGGGCCAGGCCTTCGAGGCTTCCGTCGTGAGCTTTGATGGCGCCACCGTGACCTTTCGGGCGAAGAACGGGCAGCGATCCCCGCTGCCGCTGACGCGTCTCAGTGCCGAAGACCAAAACTATCTGGCGGAATGGCAGAAGAGTCAGCCCATCAAAGTCGTGCTGCCGGATGTGGTCGGCGTGGATGCGGCCAGCCTCAAGACCGAGGTGGTGAGTGAGGATGAACGCAACGAGAAGTTTGTCTATCGTACTCCGCACTTTGAATTCGAGTCGCAGGGCAAATTCACCCAGGGACTGCTGCGCGAGGTGGCGCGCAATTTCGAGGCGACCTACGAATTGCTCAAGGCCCTGCCCTGGGGCATCGAACCCAAGCCGGCTTCGGGCGATCACTTCCGGGCCCGCCTGCTGCGAACCCGCACCGTTTATGAGGCGGAAGGCGGTCCGAAAAACAGCGGCGGTGTTTATATGGGCCGCGAGAAGGTCTTCCTCGTGCCGTTCGAAAGCATCGGACTGAAGACGGTGGGCAAGAGCTACGCCAAGGACGACGATTTCGATACCAGCACTCTGGTGCATGAGTTGACCCATCAGATGATGCACTTCTGGCTGAGATATCTGCCGCAGTGGGTGGTCGAAGGCACGGCGGAATATACCGGCATGCTGCCGCTCAAAGTTGGACGCTTTCGCGTCTCGGCGGCCAAGTCCGGACTCAAGGATCATCTCGACCATTTGCAAAAGACCGGCGGAGTGCCGGAGCCGTATCCGCTGGAAGAATTGTTCCCCATCACCAACGAACGGTGGAATGAGATTCTCACCAGTAATCGGGAGATGTCCCGAAGGCTGTATTTCACCTCCTATCTGCTGGTCTATTATTTTATGCACCTTGACGGCGAGGGGGACGGGCAGCTTTTTGTTCGCTACTTTCGCGAGGTGGGAAAAGCGCGCAAGGAAGTCGAGGACTACTTCAAGGCGGTGGATGAGTTTAAGAAACAACCCGGGGTCGAGGTGCTACCCGATGGAAGGTATCGCGGCCCCGCGGATTTGAAGCATCCCGAGCCTCCGGCCATTTTGGAGTCCGACGCGGCGCAGGATGAGTTTCAAAAAAGGACCCTCGCGATTTTGCTCAACGGCCGCAGCGAAGCGGAGTTGATGAAACAAATCCGCGCAGCCTATGCGAAGCTGGGCATCAGGCTCTGAGATGGAGGGCGGCGGGCCCTCGCCGCGCCACCCGAACCAGCGCTGACGAAGCAGCGCCCTCCATTCAGGAGATCGCGGAGAAGGTGACGCGGGGATACGTCTCCAAATGTCCGGCCACCACGGCGGCGAAGACGGAGCCGAACTCTTCGAGTTTCTTCTCACCCACGCCGAAGATGCCGCGCATGGCATCCTTGCTGTCCGGATACTGCCGGGCCATGTCCCGCAGGGTGGCGTCACCGAAAATGACATAAGCCGGCACGCCGCGTTCGTCGGCCAGGCGTTTGCGCAGATCGCGCAGTCGGCCGAACAACACTTCGTCGCATTCAATTTCTCCGGCGCGATGGGCGGGACGCTTTGTCTTTGGCAGGGCCAGCGGTTTAGTCAGGGTGATGACCCGGCGCGAACGCAGCGCCTCGACCCCGTCCTCGGTTATCTCCAGTGTGGGAAACTCGCCAGCGGCCTGGGCCAGCAGCCCGAGGCGGAGGAGTTCGCGTCCGATGGTGGACCATTCCGGCCGCGAGAGATCCCGGCCGATGCCGTAGGTGGTGAGGGTGTGATGGTTCCAGCGGCGGACTTTGTCGGTGTCCGCGCCGGTCAACACTTCGATAATATGATTCATGCCCACGCCGAAGCGTCCGGCCTGGCGGATGCGATAGACACAGGAGAGAAACTTCTGCGCGTTAAGCGTTCCGTCATAGGTCGCGCGGGGTTCCAGGCAGTTGTCGCAGGTGGCGCAGTTGTCGCCGGGAAAATCTTCGCCGAAATAGGTGAGAAGTTCGCTGCGACGGCAGGTGGCGCACTCAGCGTAATGCATCATCTGACGAAGCTGGGTGCGGGCGGCCTGTTGTTCCTGGGCGCTCGACATTTCCTCGATGAAATGGGTCTGCTTGGCCGCGTCACCCGCGCTGAAGAGCAGCAGGCAGTCGGAAGGCAATCCGTCCCGCCCGGCCCGGCCGGTTTCCTGATAGTAGCCTTCGATGTTTTTCGGCAGGTCGTGATGGATGACCCAGCGGACGTTGGGTTTGTTGATCCCCATGCCAAAGGCGATGGTGGCGCAGATGATGCGGGCCTCGTCGCGCAGAAAGAGCTCCTGGTTTTCCGAACGCTGGGCCGCGTCCAATCCGGCGTGGTAGGGTTTGGCCGCATAACCGCGGGCGGCGAGGGACTCGGCCACGCGCTCGACCGTGGCGCGGGTGGCGCAATAAACGATGCCGCTGTCGTCGCGCCGCTTGTCGATGAAATCGAGAATCTGCTTGAGGGGCTGGTCCTTGGGCGTGACGCGATAGGACAGGTTGGGCCGGTTGAAACTCGCGACGAACACCGCCGCATCGCGCAGGCGCAGATGTTTCACGATGTCCTCCCGCACCCGTTCGGTGGCAGTGGCGGTGAGGGCCATGGCCGGAACGTCGGGCAGGAGGTCGCGCAACTGGGCAATCTGGCGGTATTCGGGACGGAAATCGTGGCCCCACTCGGAGATGCAGTGCGCCTCGTCGATGGCGATGGCGTTGACATTCCAGGCGCGGAGATTGTCCTTCCAGTTGTCGAGCATCAGGCGCTCGGGTGCGGCGTAGAGCAGGCGGTATTCCCCATTGTGCAGTCCGCGCAGGCGGGCCTTGGCTTCGGCCGCACCGAGGGAGGAATTCATAAATGTCGCGGCCACGCCGGCGGCCTGCAGCTGGTCCACCTGATCTTTCATCAGGGCGATCAGTGGGGAAACGACTAGAGTCAGACCGGGGCGGTGCAGGGCCGGGAGCTGGAAGCAAAGTGATTTACCCCCGCCGGTCGGGAGAAGGGCAAAGACGTCGCGATTGGCGAGTGTGGCCTCGATGATTTCACGCTGGAGCGGCCGGAACTCGGAATAGCCGAAGGTTTTTTTAAGGGTTTTCAGCAGATCGGGCATCGGAAAACAGATTTTTAAGTGCGACGACAGGGAGTCATAGCGAAAAGCAGGGAAAATGGCGGAAAGTGTCAATCCGCACGTCTTGACTGTTTCCCGAAGTTACGCCGCAACTCCGTATTGTCTGGCCAGAAACCGTTCCCAAGCCTTGTGCGCCAGACCGGGCATTTCCTTGGCACCGGCCAGCAGGCCCTCGACACTCAAATCGCAATCAAGCGATTCCCAGTGGAGGCTGTGGTCGAAGACTTCCATTGAGGCCCGTTCCTCATCGGTCGCCAGCAAAAGGGTGGGAACATCTTCGAGTGGCATGAGGATGGTGATCCCGCTGTCGAGCCGCACCCGCAGTTGGCGCGGGGTGATTTCTGCTTCAGTGATTTTCGGAGGCAGATTCATAGGTTTGTTTGATTAGGGGAAGATGATCGCACACAAGGCGCAGGATGTCATTCATCTCATGCGGGGCGAACCCTGCATTCCATGCAAGCTCGATGGTGGGTTCGATCCAGATTTTGCACTCTTTCCGTTCCCGGCGGACATGGACATGCCTTCGCTCGGACAAATCGAAGCTGAAAAAGCCGACCCGGTAGGGGCAGTTCGGTATGGGAACACGCGGCACAGCCAGAATGCTTTCGGAATTCTCAAATCGAGGCAACCATTTGTGATTCTCGCTTCCGCCGAAAAGATTCTCTGAGGAGAGTTTCTGTCGACGGAGGGCTGGGGACAATCCTCCCTGCCATAGGTGATTTACGAAACGAAAAAGCCCCGGGCCTTGCGGCGCCGGGGCTCTTTACGCGGGGAGGAAATCCCTGTTTACAAATTCATCTTGATCATGGCGGCGTGTTGTTCGTCGCTGCACGGGGCGTTGAGCGGAACGTCGGTGTCTTTGTCCGATGTTCCGACCAGCCCGCGTTCGAGCAGATAGCCTTCCACTTCCTCGCCGCTGATGTCGGCCAGCATCGTGCCATTGACGACGACGCAGGGCGAAAGCGGCTGACCGCTGAGTTGTTCCATCTCGAACCGGAAAGCCGGATTCTGGATGATGTCCTTCTCGGTGTAGGGAAGGTCATATTTGGCCATCACGGCGCGGACGCCTTTGCTCCAGCCGCAGGATGTTTTCAGGTAGGCGGTGATTTCGGGTTTGCTCATGACCGGGAATTTACGCGATTTCGCGGAATTTGCTTACTTCTTTTTCTTGGAATCGCCAGGGCGGTATTCTTCCTCGGCGACCTCGAAGGCCTGGGCCAGTCCGACCATGTCTTCGCCCGGACGCAGGGTATCCATCGTCTCGGCTTCGCGTTTGATGGCTTCCTGGTCGTAGTTGGCGGCTTTGATGGAAAGACCGATGCGGCGCTCGGCTTTGTCCACCTTGATGACACGGGCCTCGACTTCCTGTCCGACCTTGAGGGCGTCCTTGACCTTCTCGATGCGGTCTTCGCTGATCTGCGAGATGTGCACGAGTCCGTCGATGTCGTCCTGAAGCTGGATGAAAGCTCCGAAGTTGGTGAGTTTGGTGACGGTGCCCTTGACGAGATCACCGATTTTGAAGCGGGTGTCGATTTCCTTCCAGGGATCGTTCTCGAGCTGCTTGGTGCCGAGGCTGATGCGCTGGTTGACCTTGTCGATGTCGATGACAACGGCTTCGAGTTCGTCGCCCTTTTTGAGGATTTCGCTCGGGTGGTTGATTTTGCGGGTCCAGGAAAGATCGGACACGTGGATCATGCCGTCGATGCCTTCCTCGAGTTCGACGAACGCGCCGTAGGCGGTCAT
>JBMOHI010000097.1:0-6816 GCA_049317925.1 Terrimicrobiaceae bacterium | reverse complement strand
GTCAGGAGTTCGTTGTGGTTGATTTTGACGAGGAACGGAATCTTGTGGGCGTATTTGCGGGAGACCGAGGCCAGCACGCCGAAGGTCGAGGCCACGGAATTGCAGCCGCCCTCGATGGCCAGCTTGACGATGTTTTCCGGGTCAAAATAAAGCGGATTCTTGGCGAAGCTCGCACCGGCGGAATGTTCGATACCTTGGTCAACCGGTAAAATGGAAACATAGCCGGTGCCCGCGAGGCGGCCGGTATTGTAGATCCAGTTCAGGTTGTTGAGGACGCGTTGATTGCGGTTGGTCGAAGCGAAGATGCGGTCCACAAAATCCGGACCCGGCAAGTGCAGGAGATCCTTGGAGATCTTGGGCTGGTGATTGAGGAGGGAATCGGCCTTGTCGCCGAGGAGAGAGATGATGTTTTCAGACATGGTGGCGAGGATGGTGGGATCCTCTTTTTAGGGCAGCCGGACAGCCTTGTCGAGCCCGGGCTCCGTTTGAACTTTCTCCCAAAACTCTTCCGGTCCGGCGCCGGTTAGTTCGGATTGCCCGCAACCACGCCCTTCAAATTCGCCAGCCCCTGCTCGAATTGTCCGCCGACCAGCTTGTCGCAGTCCATGACGAGGCCGACGGCCTTTGCCATGAAATTGTTCTCGCCCGACATCGTCCAGGTCACCCGGGTTCCATCTCCCTCGGGCTTGAAGGTGAACTCCGTGGTATTCGTGGCCTGGAAAGGTTTCAAAAACTCCAGCCTCATCGCGATGCGCTCGGCCGGCGTGCTCTCCGTGATGGTCATTTTGCCTTCACCGACCTCGTTGTTTCCCGCCCAGGCCATGGACGAACCCGGACCGGCGGCGGGACCGTCGAAGGTCGCCTTGGAGTTGGGATCGAGTTTCGCCCATGGCGACCAGGCCTCCCATTTGTGAAGGTCGTTTACCTGCGCAAAGACCGCGGCAGGCGGGGCCGACAGCACGGCGGAACGCGTCACAGTGAAGTCCGCAGGGCGGGTGGCAATGAAGGCGACGAGAGCCGCCACGAGGATCACGAGACCGGCGAGGATTTTGATAATCATATTCTTCTTCAGGCCGCCACGATGGTTTGAAATCCGCCGAAAGCCATCCGCGTCCAGTCAAACGGCGATTCGTTCGGTTCGCACAGTCCATGCATCCGCGAATCCGCCATGACCTTTCCATTCACTTCATCGCGATGTTCCCGCGAGTGGTAGGTGATGTAGGCGAGAACAACGGTCTCGTCAGCCTGGGCGCCCGCCAGTTGCGGAAAGGGTAACATTTCCCTCGCCGCCGGGTCTTCCAGAACGCATTCCCGATATTCCAGGGCGCCATGCTCACGCCAGATCTTCGAGGCTTTCTCGGCGATGGCGCGGTAGGGTTCGATTTTGTCCTTCGGCAGCGGAAGGACGAATCCGTCGACGTATTTGCTCATGATGGTGGGAGTGGGTTTGGGTTGGGTTAGTTGTTGAGTATGTCGGGGCCGAACAGGCCGTCAATGTGAGCCCGGGCGCGTTCCAGATTTTTGATGATGATTTGCGGATCTCGAAGCGTCTTGGCCGCCAGCATGGATCCCTGCCAGAGGCTGTTGAGAAACCACGCCACCTCGGCGGAATCGAATTCCACCAAGGGCGGTTGCGCGGCCTTCGCCTCGTCCAGCAAGCGACTCGCGAATCCGGTCCAGTCCCCGAGATACGTGGCTGCGTCTTCGCGCAATACGGGGTTTGCGTTCGCCAGTTCCTGCGAAATCATCCCCACCACACAGGTCAACGGCTCAGGCGATGTCCGGGCCAGGCCGATCATGATGTCAAAAAACCGGTGCACGTGATCCAATGGATAGCGGGCCGGCTCTGAACAGGCCGCAGAGTAAATGCCCATGCCAAAAGCCGCCCAATCCGCCAGGACCCCCTTGCCGAGCTCGTCCTTGGATGCAAAATGATGAAAGAATGCGCCTTTCGTCACGCCGGCATCCGCGCAGATTTGTCCGATCCCGGTGCCCGTAAATCCCTGCTTCAGCACAAGACTCCGCGCGGCACCAATCAGCTTGCTCCGGGTTTCTTCCGGCTGTCGCGATGCCACTGCGGTTCTATTCATACAGACCGGTTGGTATGTAAGGGAATCCGGCGAATTGCCAAGAAAAATTTAACGGAAAGGTTTGCCGGTTCCTGAACCAAGGCCGCCAGCGACAGGTTTTGGGATCGGAATCCAGGGGGGCAGGACCCCACCCTGCCGTTGGACGCCCCGGTCTAGACGGGTGTCGATCCCTTCACGATGGAGAGGATTGCAGCGGGATCCAGAGTCTTCGCCCGCGCCTGTATCTCGGGAAGATACTTTGCGTGAAGTTCCTTCGCCTGATCCCGGAGAGGGACGAAGAGGGACTTCAGGCTGGCGGAGTCAATCCGGCTTCCACCGGAGTAATACTTCTCAGCGACATGCCCGATGGCATACGTCGAAGCGAAGGAAAACGCGGAACCGGTGATCTGGTCCGCCGCCCGCCCGGCCATTTTCCCCCCGATCGATTTCCCGACGCCGCGCATGAGTTTCCGGGCGAAACCCTCGACCATTTGTGACCCGAGTCCGAGGCCGGCGGTGGCAAGGAATTCCTTGATGTTGGATGCGCCGGGTTCAACCCCGTGGGACTTGGCGATGCGAAAGACCATCTTCATTTGCAGCGGAACGATGGCCATGGTTGCGAGCGTTTCCGGGAGCAATTCCAAAGCGCCGTTGAGGATGGAATAGTTGAGAATCATGCCGCCGTTATCGGACACCGGGGCCGCGGGAGTGCCGACCTCGACGGGCGCCAGCGCGACCGAGGCCACACTGTCCTCGACGGCTCCGGCCTCGTCCCGGCCAAGCTGCAGGTGCCCCCGCAGCGAGGTGAGAAACTCCTTTTCCTCCGCGGACACCGCTCCGCCAGCCTCGCAGACACCGAGAGCCAGTTCATACGCGAGCATCCGGTCCTGCCGGTCGCGCAATGCGGAGACAACGGATTCGAGCGCGAGCTTGCGCATCAGAATCTGCCGCGAAAGGTCGGAGAGATTTTCCGAGCCGATTTCGCCGGCGAGACGATGGATGTGCTCGCGCTCTTCGCCGGATTTGTCCCCGTCGGCGAAGGCTGCAAAGAGGCAGATGGCAAGAAGGGCGTCTTGCCTTTCGACTTCCGTGGAAATGGGAATATTCATAGGGAATTCAGGGTTTGGTTTAAGCGATGCAAGGACGTGGAGATTTCCTAACGCCTGGCCAGTTCGGGATTGCGTTCGATCACACGGGCCACCAGCCGGGCATCATCGGTCATGCCGATCTCCGGAAGGTAATCCGGGATAAAGTCACTACCCTCGAGAACGTAACGAATCGCCACGCCGGCCTCCGCCAATTGCCGGGGCAGCGGATCCACCGCATCGCGCGCCGGACCGGAAAGGATGTAGTCCATCAGCATCCGAACGCCCGACTGCAAATCATGATGCTGCCGTGCCTGCTCCGTTGCGAGCTTGGCCTCGACCTGCGCGGCCAATCCCCCGAGCCGGCGGATCTCGTCCACGGAGATCTCCGAACGCGATTCGTCAAGGAACTTATCCAGACAGATCGCGTCACCCGCTCCCCCGTGCATCCGAACGATCGAAGCCCGGTGCATTCGTGGCCGGTGCAGGTCATTCATTGTTTTATTCCTCCCGCCGCCCCGTCAGCAGCGGAAGGAGATGCCAGAGCAGATAGGCGAATGACGTGATGAACGCGGCCACATAGGTCAGGGCTGCGGCGTTCAGGACCCGGTTGACCCCCGAAGTCTCGCTGGTGGTAGTAATCAGACCACTGCTGCGAAGAGCCAGCTTCGCCCGGTTGGAGGCGTCGAACTCCACCGGGAGCGTGACGAGATTGAAGAGCATGATCACACCCCACCCGACGGACATGAGAATCAGGCTCGTCGTGGTGTTCATGAATCCTGTCGCCATTCCGATCAGGGGAAGCCACATCACAATCTGGCTGGCAAACGTGGTCGCCCCGACCGCGGCCATGCGGAAGTGGAGCGGCTGGTAGGCCCGGGCATGCTGGATCGCGTGCCCCGCCTCATGCGCGGAAACCGCCAGGGCGGAGATCGAAGTGCCATGGTAGTTCGATTCACTCAGCACGAGCCGCCGGTGCGCAGGATCATAATGGTCGATCATTTCGCCGGGCTGCGACGTAATCTCGACCCCGTTGACTCCCTCCTGGGCCAGAATCCGGCTGGCCGCCTGGGCCCCGGTGATCCCGGCAGCCGACTCCTCCGCGGAGTAGCGGCGGAAAATGCGTTTCACCCGGAAGGACGCCCAAAGCGAGAGGCCCATCGTCACGGCAAAAAGAATCAATGCAATTATCATGCCCGGAATATGGGAGCGGGGTTTCCGTTTGCAAATTCCGATCTTTCGAACACATTGTTCGGAAAATCCGAATGAACCTGCAGTTGAATTATCACCACCTCCGCTACTTCCTCGCGGTCGCGGCCCAAGGGGGAATCCAGGCGGCGGCGAAGGTTGTTCACGTCTCTCCGCCGACGCTGAGCGCCCAGGTCCGCGAGCTTGAGGATTTCCTGGGCACGGCGTTGTTCCGGCGGGAGGGCCGGGGCATGCAATTGACCCCGGCTGGTCGCGTCGTCCGGCGGTATGCCGAACGCATCATGGATTTCGGGGACGAAATGGTCGAGGTGGTGCACCGCGGAGGGGTGGGAGGCGTTGAAACCGTTCTCCTGGGGATCGCGGACTCGGTGCCGAAGCTTCTGGCTTCCCGGCTCCTGAGCCGGGCCTGGGCGGAAATGCCGGATCTTCGCGTGGTCGTGCGCGAGGGGCTGCCCTCCGAATTGTTTCCGGCCCTGGCGAGCCATCAAGTCGATCTGGTGCTGGCGAATGAGCCGCCCCCGGCAGCTTTCCGGACGGTTCTCTTCAGCGCGAGGGCGGGCCGGTTTGGCGTTCGCCTGGCCGCGGCTCCGGAACTCCGCCGCCGGTTCCGTCAGGCGTCGGGGCTGGCGGATTTTCCCGTTCTCGTCCCGGCCCGCGGGTCAGCTCTCCGCCGCGACCTAGACCTTTGGTGGTCCGAAGCCGGATGGGTTCCCGACATCCGGGCGGAGTTCGACGATGCCGCCGCCATGTATGAACTTGCCGCGGCGGGGATCGGCGCTGCCCCGGTGGTCGATGCGGTCGCGCAGGACGTGACAAAACGCTATGGGCTGGTCGAACTGCCCTGCCGGACCGGAATTCATGAGGACCTCTACGTCGTCACCGCCGAACGCGAATTCTCTCACGAAGGCCCGAAGCTCATCGCCCGGCTGGCCCGCGGGATGTCCAAACGCGGAAAAGAGTAACGGCCGGGCGTCAACCGTTCTCCCATCGCGGCGCCCGGATCATTCCGCTGTCGGCACGGCGGGCGACCAGCGCAGCCATTCCCGGCGGGGCGCGGGGTTTAGGGGAAATTCATGGCCGGGCCTCACGCGTTGGCCGGGAGTGTCCGGGGTGGCGAAGGCGATGCCGCCGCGGGCCAGGGTTTCGAGGGACGCATTCTGGACGCGGAGGTTGAAGAAACCGAGGGAGATCTTCATGCCGCTGGCGTCCCAGAATTTCGTATTGTCGCGGATGAGGCTGGCGTATGGGCGGTCGATGACAAGGCAGAGGCCGACATCGCGTCCGTCGTTGGCCAGGACTTTGCGCAGGACTTTTCCGACCACGACGCCGCGGTAGGTGACGGGGGCGTCCACTGCGATCGTGCTCCGCGCGGTGGTGATGACGACCTCGAAACCGCGTTGCTCCGTTTGCTCGAAGGCGGCCTTGGCCGGGGTGACGGCAGTGAAGCGGTCGCGCAGGGGTCCGTTCGTGGCGGGGACGCATTCAATGTAAACGCCACTCACGACTGTCTCGAGGCCGGAGATGCCGTTGAGGGAAACATTGAGGCGCATGACGGCAAAAGCGGACCCTTCGCGGCGGAGAAATTCGTATCCGTCGTTCAGCCGGATGATGGCTTCGACTTTGCCGGATTTCGAACTGACGGACTCCACCAGTCCGACAGGCTGGCCGAGGTAGCGGACTTCGGTGCGTCCGGCGAGGAGGCCCTGGCCATTTTCGAAGGTGATGCGGATGGGGGGCGAGGTGGCGCGGGCGGCGGCTTCGGTGGGGAGGAGTTCGAATTTCGCGCCAGCGGCGGCGGGAGCTTCCGCGGCGCTGAAGACGTCGTAGGCCAGGGCACCCTGGACGAGGGACTGGAGGCCGGCGACGTCCATGTTGAGGACGCCGGGTCCGGCCTGGACGGAGAGGGCGGGAACCTGCCAGAAGCGGGCGTTACGGGGCAGGGTTTGGGCGAATTCCTTGCGGATGGTAACTGCCAGACCCGGCGTGCCATCGGCGTTGATCGTGCGGTCTTCCACGCGTCCGGCGACAAGGCCACGGTAAAGAACGGGAGTTCCCTTGCCCATGGCGGGAAGATTTTTGGCCTGGAGGGTGATGGAAAGGCCTTCCTTCACGGACTGCACGGTCTGCCAACCATCATCGGAAAGAGCGCGGCCTTCGAAGGTGTCAGCGAGTTCCCCTCCGGTTCCCGGTCGGCAGTCGATGAACGGGCCGCCGGCCAGAGCTTCAAGCCCGGACACGCCTTCGAGCGAAATGTGCGGACGGATGAGGCTAAAGACAGCCCCGGCGGTGCGCAGATGATCGTATTCCGGTTGGAAGCGCACGACGGTGTCCACGGATTGTTCGGCGGCGTTGAGCGTGGCGGTCTCGACGTAACCGATGGGCAGGCCGAGGTAACGAATCTGGGTCTGGCCGGCCTGGATGCCGTGGCCGTTCCGGAAGCTGATGCGGACGGG
>JBMOHI010000096.1:0-6857 GCA_049317925.1 Terrimicrobiaceae bacterium | reverse complement strand
TGGGGCACGGGGGTTTTTTCCAGGCGGGCGCGGTCGTGGCAGAGCGCGAGGAGGGCGTCGGCCTGCGTCGCGGGGATGTGGGCGCGCAGGCTTTTCTCGAATTTTTCCAAAAGGACGGGAATGCCTTCCTGGCGGCGGCGGCGGTGTCCGATGGGATACTCGACCGCGATCCTTTCGGTCTGGCTGCCGTCCGCAAAGAAGACCTGCACGGCGTTGCCGATGGAGCGCTTCGTGGGGTCGAGGTAATCGCGGGTGTAGTCCGCATTTTCGACGACTTCCATTTTTTGACGCAACGCATCCACGCGGGGATCGGCCGCCACGGCGTCCTCGTAGTCTTCGGCGGCGAGTGATCCTTTGATCAGCGGCACGGCGACCATGTACTGGATGCAGTGGTCGCGGTCGGCGGGATTCGCGAGAGGCCCGGTTTTATCAATGATGCGTTTGCCGCTTTCCTGGGTTTCGATGACGATGCGGGTGATCTCGTCGAGACGACCGGCCACTTGGGGATGGAGGGTGATGGCGGCTTCGACCGCGGTTTGGGCATGGAATTCGGCGGGGAAGGAAATCTTGAAGAGCACATGTTCCATCACGTAGCTGCCGAAGCCCTGGGCGGGAACGGTGACGGGGTTGCCGCGAAAGAGCACATCCTGGAAGCCCCAGATTTTTGCGCTGAGCGCACTTGGGTAGCCCATCTCGCCCTTGAGGGCAAAGAAGGCATGGCGCACGGCGCGGCTGGTGGCGTCGCCGGCGGCCCAGCTTTTGCGCGAGCCGGTGTTGGGGGCGTGGCGGTAGGTGCGGAGCGCGCCGCCGTCAATGAACGCATTGGAGAGGGCGTTGATGATCTGTTCGCGGGTGCCACCGAGGAGGCGGGTGACGACGGCGGTGGAGGCGATGCGGACGAGCAAAACGTGATCAAGGCCGACGCGATTGAAACTGTTTTCCAAGGCGAGGATGCCCTGGATTTCGTGCGCCTGGATCATTGCGAGCAGCACATCGCGGATGGTCAGAGTTTGACCATTGCGGCTGAGATAGTCGGCTACGGCGAGAATGCCGCCGAGGTTGTCGGAAGGATGACCCCATTCCGCGGCGAGCCAGGTGTCGTTGAAATCGAGCCAGCGGACCATCGCGCCGATGTTGAAGGCGGCCTGGATGGGTTCGAGTTGGTGGCTCGTGCCGGGCACGCGGGCGCCTTGGCCGGGCAGGGTCGCGCCGGGCACGACGGGTCCTAGGAGCTTCGTGCAGGCCGGGTAGTCGAGCGCAAGCAGGCCGCAGCCGAGGGTGTCCATGAGGCACAATCGGGCGGTGTCGAAGGCTTCGTCGCTGGTGATGCGGTCGGTCGCCAGGGTGTAATCGGCGATTTGCTGGAGAAGGGCGTCCGGCTCGGGACGGGCGGCGCTGGTCAGGTCGTGATGGGACATAAAAATCAGCGCTGGTCGATCGGCACGAACGGGCGGGGTTCCAGTCCGGTGTAGTTGGCGCTGGGGCGGATGATTTTGTTGTCGATGCGTTGTTCGATGATGTGTGCGCCCCAGCCCGACGTGCGGGCAATGACAAAGAGCGGCGTGAACATGGCGGTGGGGACGCCCATGAGGTGATAGGAAACGGCGCTGAACCAATCGAGGTTGGGGAACATGTTCTTTTCCCGCCACATGACGGTTTCGATGTGTTCGGCGATGTCAAACATGGCGGTGTCAGCCACCTCCTGCGCGAGGGCCCGGGAAACCTCTTTGATCACTTTATTGCGCGGATCGGAAACGGTGTAAACCGGATGACCAAAGCCGATGATGACTTCTTTGACAGCGAGGCGTTTGAGGATGTCCGCCTCGGCCTCGGCGGGGTTGGCGTAGCGTTGCTGGATTTCAAAGGCGTATTCGTTGGCACCGCCGTGTTTGGGTCCGCGCAGTGCGCCGATGCCGCCGGTGATGGCGGAATAAATGTCCGAGCCCGTGCCGGCAATGACGCGGGTGGTGAAGGTGGAGGCGTTGAACTCGTGCTCGGCGTAGAGCACCAGCGAGGTGTGCATGGCCTTGACCCACGAGGCCTTGGGCGGCGTCTGGTGGAGCAGGTGGAGAAAATGTCCGCCGATGGAATCGTCATCCGTGCTGACCTCGATGCGGCGTCCGTCACGCGAGAAATGATACCAATAGAGCAACATCGAGTTGAGCGAGGCGAGGAGGCGGTCGGTGATTTCGCGCGCGCCGGCCGTGTCGTGGCTCTCGTTTTCCGGCTGGGAACAACCCAGCGCGGAAACGCCCGTGCGCAAAACGTCCATCGGATGGGCGGAGGCGGGCAGGGCTTCCAAGACGGTCTTCACGGTGGCGTCCAGTCCGCGCAGGGACTTGAGCTTCGTTTTGTAGGCGGCAAGTTCCGCGCTGTTGGGAAGATGACCATGGACGAGCAGATGGGCGACTTCCTCGAATTCGCAATGCGCCGCCAGATCGAGAATATCGTAGCCGAGATAATGCAGATCGTTGCCGCTGCGACCGACGGTGCAGAGGGAGGTGTTGCCTGCGACGACGCCGGAGAGGGCGACGGATTTTTTCGGTTTGAAGGTGGGGGTGGTTTCCGTGCTCATGAGGGGTTTTTGTTTTTGGAAAAGAGTTCGTCGAGCTTCTGTTCGTAGGCGTGATAGCCAAGGACATCGTAAAGTTCGGTGCGGGTTTGCATGTGTCCGATGACAGATTCCTGCGTGCCGTCGCGACGGATGGCGGCGTAAACGTCCGCGGCCGCCTTGTTCATGGCGCGGAAGGCGCTGAGCGGATAAAGCACGAGCCTCACCCCCGCATCGCGCAGCTCCCCCACGGTGAAGAGCGGGGTTTTTCCGAATTCCGTGATGTTGGCCAGCACCGGCACGGGACCCAAGGCCTTGGTGAAAGCCCGGTATTCCGCCAGATCCGCCAGGGCCTCGGCGAAAATCATGTCCGCGCCCGCCGCGACATAGGCGTGGGCGCGCTCGATGGCGGCATTCAAGCCCTCGCTGGCGTGGGCATCGGTGCGGGCCATGAGAACAAAAGCGTCGTCGGTGCGCGCATCGGCGGCGGACTTAATGCGGTCGCACATTTCCACCGTGCTAACGATTTCCTTGCCCGGGCGGTGGCCGCAGCGTTTGGCCTGCACTTGATCTTCGAGGTGACAACCGGCGGCGCCGGCGCGGCTCATTTCCCGGATGGTGCGCGCGAGCATAAACGCACCGCCCCAACCCGTGTCGGCATCCACCAGCAGAGGAAGGCCGGTGGCGTGAGTGATGCGGCGGATGTCCTCGCAAACATCGTTCAAAGTGGTGAGGCCGAGATCGGGGAGTCCGAACGAGGCGTTGGCCACGCCGGCCCCGGAAAGGTACAGCGCATGAAATCCGGCGCGTTCCGCCAACATGGCGCAATAGGCATTGATCACGCCCGCAACCTGCAGGGGACGCTCAGCGTCAACCGCTGCGCGAAACCGTGCGCCGGGAGATGACGGGGAGGCCTTTTCGCGCTTCATGAGCGTGTTGTCGCAAATGCCGCGGGGGTTCTGCAATCCGCGAATGGAGGGTCGGTTATTCGTTTGATCTTTCGCAACTTCCAGCGAAGCATCCCGGTCATGAAGGTCCGAATCCCCCTCTTCGGCGCGCTTTGGCTGGTTTCTCTTGCTGGCAGTTGGTCCGAAACGGTCAAGGACCGCGAAGGCGCTGTGCGGGATGACCGCGCGGCGATGGAGCAAAACTCCCGCTGGATTTACAATGACTGGCAAAAGGGTTTCGAGGAGGCCAAGCGGACCGGAAAACCTCTGATGGTCGTTCTGCGTTGCGTTCCCTGCAAAGCCTGCGCGGGGATCGATGCCCAGGTGCTGAGTGAGACGGACATTACGTCGTTGATGGACCAGTTTGTTTGCGTCCGGGTGATGAATGCCAACGCGTTGGACCTCGAACTGTTCCAATTCGATTACGATCTCTCCTTCTCGACCCTCTTCTTCAATGGGGATGGCACGGTTTATGGACGCTATGGTTCGTGGCGACAGCAGAAGGATCCATTGGACCAAACCACCGCTGGATACCGTCTGGCCATGGAGGGCGCGCTGGCCCTGCACAAGGGATATCCCGCCAACCGGACCGCTCTTTCCGGTAAACAAGGCGGACCCGTGCCTTACAAGACACCGGTGGATATCCCGGGCTTGAAAGACAAATATACGAACGAACTCGATTGGAATGCCAACGTCGTGCAGAGCTGCGTCCACTGCCACCAGATCGGCGACGCCTTCCGCTCCACCTTCCGGGACAACGGCAAGCCGATTCCCACCGAACTGATCTATCCGTGGCCCGCGCCGGAAACCGTGGGATTGGTGCTGGCTCCCGATCAGGTCGCGCGCGTGGAATCGGTGGACGCCGATTCGCCGGCCGCGAAGGCGGGACTGCAAGCGGGCGATGATCTTGTTTCCGTCGCCGGTCAGCCGTTGCTCGCCGTGGCCGATGTGAGCTGGGCCCTGCACCATGCGCCGGATGAGGGATCACTTCCGCTGCAAATCAAACGCGGCAACGCGATGAAAACCCTGACTCTCGCCCTGCCGAAGGATTGGCGGCGCAAGGCGGATATCTCGCGTCGCGTCGGCACCTGGCCGATGCGCGGTATGGCGAGCGGGGGACTGTTGCTGGAAGACCTCGGAGATACCGAACGCACCAGCCGCTCGATTGACCCGAAAGCGATGGCCCTGCGCGTCAAAGGGGTGGGTCAATACGGCAAACACGCCGCGGCAAAGAAAGCGGGATTCCAGAAAGATGATGTGATTGTCGAGATCGCCGGACGGTCGAACCGCATGTCCGAAGGCGAACTCATCGGACATATTCTCCAAGACCATCGCGCCGGTGAAAAAGTCAAAGCGACCGTGCTGCGCGGGACGGAAAAAGTGTCGCTCACCCTGCCGATCCAGTAACCGGCCGGCGCGTTATTCTTTCCTGTAGGGACGGAAGAGATCTTTCTGCAGGTCGGGCCGGGATTCCTTGCGATGAAACGGAAGACGCTTCAGCCAAAGCAGCAGGGCGTGCCAATGGATGAGGCCGATGACCTTGAGGGTAATGAGCGGATACTTGACGGTGAACGCGGCGAGATTTCCCGTGGTGAGGTCGGTGCGCCGTCCGGTCAGCGAGGTCGTCAGCGTCTTGTCGGATCCGTTGTAGTCGTCGATGTAAACGCCGAGGCGTTCGCCGGGCGGCTCGAAACGGAAATCGAATTCCAGATCGAGATCGGAGAACGGCGAGACGTAGAAATGCTTCGGTGTGCGCAGGTGGAAAACGCCGTCTTGGAACGGGACAAAAAACGGTTTGAGTTCTTTGAAGGTGTTCCCCACTTCCGCGATGGCGGCGAGGGGTGAGCCGTCAGCGCGATAGCAAAACCAGATCGAAATGGGATTGAAGGTGTAGCCGAGGAAACGGGTGTTGGTCAGGAGGAGGATGCGGGCGGGCTTTTCGGTGATGCCGCGGCTGGCGAGAAAGGCCTCGGCATTTTCGCGGGCGGAGCCGGGAGTGATTTGAAAGTGGTCGTCGTCGCGGAAATTGTAGAGCCCGGGATTGTTGTAACTGAAGATCGGGACGCGATGGGTTAGCTCGGGGAGTTCATCGAGATCAAGGGCGAAGAGGAAAATGCGATTAACGAATTCATGGCGTTTGGGAGAAAGCCGCCGGTGCATGACAGTGCATTCGTAAAGGCAGGAGTTCATGGGGCGGGGAATGGCCACGAAAGAACACAAAGATCACAAAGAAAGAACGGAAGAATCTGCCGATGCGGCAAAGCGTTTTGTGTCCTTTGTGTTCTTTTGCGGCAAAAGCCTTCCGGAACGTCGCCTTTAGCGTCCATCAGTGGAAATTAGTGGTTTTAAAGTCTCGGCGGCTTGCAGGCCCGACGTGTAGGCGTCCTCGTGGAAACCGTATTTGAAATAACTCCCGCAAAAGAAAATGCGCTGAGCGGGGTCGCGGGCGTTGAGTTGCGGCAACGCCTCCTGCGCGCGCATTGCCTCCAGGGTAAAGACGGGATGATCGTAAACGGTTTCATACAGGATCCGGTCGCGCGGGATGCGGCCTTCACTGTTGAGCGAGACGAAGTAGTTTTGTTTTTGTGAGACGCCTTGCAGGGCGTTCATCCAATAGTGGGTGGCCGCGCGGCCGTCCTCGACGCGGTAATTCCACGAGGCCCAGGCCCGGCGTTTCTTTGGCATCACACACGGGTCGGTGTGGAGGGTGGCGTGGTTTTTCTGATAGCGGAACGGTGCGAGCAGGCGTTGCTGATCCGCATCGGGCGCGGCCAGCAGGGCGAGGGACTGGTCGGCGTGGCTGGCGAGGACGACGCGGTCGAAGGACAGCTTTTCGCCGTCCGCCAGAGTGACCTCCGCCGCGCCGGGTTTTTCCTCGACGCGCACGACTTTGGCGTCGAGCCGCGGAGCCCCGCAGGTGGTGAGGATCTTTTGCAGATAGGTTTTGGCTCCGCCATCCACGGTGAACCAGGGGTGATGCGTGTCCACGCCGAGAAAGCCGTGGTTGTGAAAAAAGCGGATGAGCGTGGCGGCGGGGAAATCCAGCACGTCGGTAGGTTCAGTGGACCACACGGCGGAACTCATGGGCACCAGATAGAGGTCGAGAAAATCCTGGCCGAGTCCGTGCCGGGCGGCGAATTCCCGCATGGTGAGCGGCGCGAGGTCCGGCGCGTGGAGGAGGTCGTTGGCCACGCGGAAAAATCTTTGGATTTGTCCGAGAAAGCGGTGAAAGCGCGGACGGAGAAAATTCCGGCGCTGGGCGAAGACCTTGTTAATGCCCATGCCGTTGTATTCGAGTCCGGTCGGGATGTGCTGGACGCTGAAGGACATCTCCGAGGGTTTGATGGGGATGTCGAGTT
>JBMOHI010000095.1:0-6932 GCA_049317925.1 Terrimicrobiaceae bacterium | reverse complement strand
GCAACGACCTCGGGCTCTCGCTCTACGACGCGCATTCCGGCGGCTGCCGCGACGGTCTGCATATCGACCGCGTGAACCAGAATCAAGGCGCCGAATCCACCCTCGCCTTCCTCCTTTCCCTGGCCGAAATGCAGCGATCCCAAAACGCCCTCCTCATCAACGAACCGGAATTCGCCAACACCACCGCCCATGATTGAATTCATCCGTCAGCCCCTGGTCATCCGGCCCAATCCGACCCGCGTGTTGCTGCGCCCTTTCCTGCCGCCCCCGGACTCGCCGCGCACCCTGCGCATCCTCAGCCGCATCCTCGCCCTGAGCGAGGAAGAGGTCGCCGCCCAACTTGACGACGTGCTGCGGGAGTTTTGTGACCGCCACCAAAAACTCCGCGCGATTTTCATCGACCGCTACGACCTGATCAGCCCGATCCTGCCCAGTGACCGGCCGCTTTCCGAGAATCGCCGCCAGCTCATCGGAGCCTATTTCACCAACGAGTATTCGCTGGAAAGCGCCGCGCTTTTCAACCCCAGCATCGTGCCGGCGCCAAACCAGGACGGAGTGCCGGAGGGTGCGGTGCGTTTTTACCTGAGCCTGCGCGCCACCGGGGAAGGTCACATCTCGTCCATCACCTTCCGCTCCGGCCTGGCCTGGGCCAACGGCAGCGTGGAACTCGCCCCCGCCTCGAGATTCGTCTCGGAGCCGCGCCCGATTCCAAACGCCAGCTATGAGCGCGACCTCTTCCATCGCAAACTGGCCGAACTGGGCCAGGACAACGCAACCAGCCGGAAAATTCTGAGCCAACTGGAGGAGGCTTTCACCCTCGACCAACTCCGCGCCGCCGTGGCCGCCCATCAGCGGCAGTTTCCCCAGCAGGAATTCGCCATCACGGGCGAGCGCATGATCCTGCTGGCCCGCTCGAATTACGATGTGGCCTTCGACCCGGACGGGGACATCTCCGAGCGGATCATTTTTCCGTTTTCCCCCAGTGAGAGCAACGGCATCGAGGACGCGCGGTTCACCCGCTTTGTGGATGACGACGGAACGGTCACGTATTTCGCCACCTATACCGCCTACGATGGGAGAGTCATTTTGCAGCAACTGCTCGAAACGCAGGACTTCCTGAACTTCGCCACCCACACCCTGAACGGCCCGGCGGTGCAAAACAAAGGCATGGCCCTCTTCCCGAAAAAAATCAACGGGCGCTACGCCATGCTTTCGCGCCAGGACAACGAGAACATCCACCTGATGTTTTCCGACCAGCTGCATTTCTGGCACGAATCGCACGTGATCGTGCGGCCGCGCGAGCCGTGGGAATTTGTCCAACTCGGCAATTGCGGCCCGCCCATCGAGACCGGGCGGGGCTGGCTCGTGCTCACCCATGGCGTTGGGCCCATGCGCAAGTATTGCATCGGGGCCATCCTGCTGGACCTGGCCGATCCCTCCCGCGTGATCGGACGGCTCAGTCAGCCCCTGATCAAGCCCGAGGGCGAGGAGCGCGAGGGCTACGTCCCCAATGTCGTCTATACCTGCGGTTCGCTCCTGCACAACCACCGCCTCATTATTCCCTACGCGCTGTCCGACTCGGCCACGACTTTTGCCTCCCTCGCGGTTGACGATTTGCTCGACGCCATGCTGGATAGCGGAAGTTGAGAGTTCGTGGTTGAGAGTTGAGCGACGCGGTCTTCCCCGCTCAACTCTCAACCAACCACCCTCCACCGCCGTTCCATGACTCCGTTCAATTCCCTGATCTTCGGCCTGGGGCTGTTCTTCCTCGGCCTGCGGCTGATCGGGGACAATCTGCGGCGGCTGATTGGTCCGGGCTTCCGCGCCGTCATCAAACGCAGCACCCAATCCCCGGCGCTGGGCGGGGTTCTCGGGGTGGTCTTCGGCGCGCTGATGCAAAGCGCCACCGCCGTCACGTTTATCCTCGTCAGCATGACCGGCAGCGGCCTGATCAAACCGGCCGCGGCCGCACCGATCATCATTTGGTGCAATGTGGGCCTGACCGCTCTGGCCTTCGTCGCCACGCTGGATATCCAATCCTATGTCGCCCTCCTCGTGGGCGGCGCCGGCATCGTCATGGGAACGATCCGCCAACCGCGCTGGCAGACTGCGGCCGGCGCGGTGCTGGGCCTCGGCTTGATCCTCATCGGACTCGAGCAGATGGGAGCTGGAGCGGCACCGCTGAAGAACGCTGCGTGGTTTCGCGACGCGATGGCGGCGGCCACTTCCAACCCGTTGCTAGCTTTTCTCACCGGCCTCGGCGCGGCCGCGATTTTGCAATCTAACACCGGCGCGGTCATGCTTGTCATCACCCTCGCGTCGGGCGGACTCATCGAACTCCGGCCCGCCATGCTGATGATTTATGGCACCAATCTCGGAGCCATCGGTCTGCGGCTGTTTCTCTCCACCGGACTGCGGGGCGAGCAACTGAGGCTGGTGCGGCTGGAGGATTTCTTCTGCGTGGTCAGCGCCCTAATCATGCTGGGGCTTTACGCAGCGGAGGCGGCGGGCCTCCCGCTGGGGGCCGCCCTGGTCCGTGGCCTGTCCGATTCGCTGACGACGCAACTGGCCATCATTTTCCTGCTCTCCAATCTTCTGCCGGCCCTGGTCATGACACCCTCGCTCAAAGCGTGGCGGCATTTGCTGGAAAGATTCTGGCCGGACACACCGGCGGCAGACGATCCGTCCCGGCCGCTCTATCTGCGCAAACAAGCGCTGGATGATCCGCCGACGGCCCTCGATCTGCTGGGCCGCGAACTGGCGCGGCTCTTGGGAACAATCCGCATCGAACCGGGAAAAGCCGCGCCGGATGAAGATATGCCGGACGGGGATTTTCAAAACCTCTCGCAAGACATCGAAAACTTCGCCGCCAAGCTGGCCTCTCGCAACGCCATCTCCGAGGAACTCGCCCGAACGCTCCACCTCCGCCGCGCCCAACTCAGCCTGATCCGCCACATCGAGGAAGCCGTGCGTTATTTCTCCAGCGCGGCCAGCCACCGGGACGGATCCACCGCATTGGATCAGGCCCTGACTTCCCTCCTCGCCCTCGCGACCAAAGCGGCGGAGGAAAACCAGCCTGGAACGGTGCGCGCGTTGTACGAAGAAACCCGCCTCAAGGGAAAATCCATCCGGAGCCTTCAAGAAGCGGCCCATTCCGCCAGTGCGTCGCTGAGCGCCACCGCCAGCTTCGAGGATTTTGCCATGGCCGTTTGGACGCTCCACCGCCTGGCCAAACTGCTGGCCCGCCTCGCGGATTGATGCGGTTTCAGAAAATCCGTAGCCGCGCCCGTGAGGGCGTGGAGGGAGAGGATTCCTTTCTTGGAGAAGGCCACCGTCTCACGACGGCGGCTACGACAGAGCGTAAATCGCTCTAATCCGTAATCGTCACCGGCATGCCGATGACCGCCTTCCCGTAAATGAGCTTGGCGATATCATCAGGCAGGCGGACGCAGCCATGGGACGCCGGATAGCCGGGCAGGATTCCCGTATGCATGCCCTCGGCCCGATGGCCGCTGGAGTCCCCGAAACGCATGAACCAGCGCATGGGCGCGCCGCGATAAACTGTTCCGCTCGGCGCGGAATCGATCCGGGTGCTCACCCCAGCGCGCACGGTCTTGCCACTGCGCGGATTAACAAAATCGCCGTAAAGGCTGGATCGATGATCGGCGTCTTTCTCCACCACCTTGAAGGAACCCTTGGGCGTCATGCCCGCGCGTTTACCGGTCGAAACCGGCGTGTCCACGGCGATCTCACCACCCACCAGAAAATAGGCGCGCTGCTTGCCCAGCGAAATCGTGATCGCGGTGTTTTCCGCCGTGGCCTGCTCGAGCAGCCGCGGGTTGACCTTGGGCGGTTCCTGTTTGCTGATCAAACTGGAGGCCTTTTTCTGCTGCTTTTTCGGCGCGACTCCGGGAGCCGGCTGGGCCAACACCGGGCAGAGCAACGCGGCGGTGCCGAGCACGGCCAGCAGAGCGACGACATTCGGTCGGGTCGCGCAGTTCAGAACAGTCAGGCGGAGCAAGGCAATGGACATTCTTTTTTTACGAATCGACATCGGCTTAATCGTTGGGATGATTTTTCGCAACGAGATTCCATGATCTTCCGGCGAACCACCCTTGTCCTCTTTCTCCTGGCCGGAGGGGTTGCGCAGGGTGCGCCCAAGGAACCCCCGCCCCCTCCGCCGCCCCCGATGGCCCAGCCGCTGAACGTCTCGATTTTCCGCGGACGAAGCGTCGAGATTCCCCTCCGCGCCATCGGTCGCGCACCCAGTCAGTTGAAATTTTTGATCCGGGCCAAACCCGCCCATGGCCGCTTGGGCGAGATCCGCTTCACCGGACCGAAATCCGCCGTGGTCACCTACACCCACGCGGAAAACACCGGCGCCGGAACGGACACATTCACCTACGCCGTGCAGGCGGCGGACACCGCCGTCTCGGCCCCGGCTCCGGTCCGGATCACCATCTCCGAGGAACCACCGGCGCTTTCCGTCGTTCACTCTCTGGACTTCGGGCGGTTGCTCCTCGGGGAAACCCGCGAGGAGGAAATCACGATCCGCAACAGCGGCGGCGGTGTTCTCACCGGCACGATCAAGGTGCCAGAACCATGGAAAATCCTCGACTCGGCGGACTACCGGCTCGGTCGCAAACAGGAGAGAAAAATCCGCATCCTCTTCAGTCCGGAAAGTGAAGGAGACTACAGTGACAAAATCGCCTTCACCCACGATTCCCGTTCGGCGGTCAATCTCACGGGATCGGCCACCCCGCCGTTGCGTTTCGAGCCGGAGCGGCAGATCGAACTCACCCGCCCCGAGAGCGGATCCCGCGCCTCCGCCCGCCTGCTCATCCGCAACGAAACACCCGATTCCCGCGATGTGGAGATCACCGTCCCGCCGGAAATCGTCGCACCGGCCGACATCTCCGTTCCGGGTCAAGGGGAAGTTGAAGTTACGCTGGAGACCCAAACGGATTTTCTCGGGGCCCTGGAAGGCCGGGTCAGCTTGGAAAGCGGGGGCTTCCGTCAGGAGATCCCGTTGCGCGTTTTTGCCCTTCAACCCGTGCTGCTCGTGGAACCACGGGACGGTTTGAATTTCGGCGATCTCCCGCCTCGCCGGCGTTTCACCAAGATGTTGTCCATCGAAAACAACGGGGGAGTAGCGGCCCGTCTCAAGGTGACTGCCCCGCCCGAAGTCCTTCTTCTGCCCGATCCCAATACCGCCGTGCTCGCCCCGGGCGAGAAACGCGTCTTCGAGGTCGCTTTCGAAACCGGCACCGCCGGTGAATACGAGGCGAATATCGCGATCAGTTCGGACGGATCGGCGGCGGTCAACCTCCCCATCACAGCCCGCATCAACGACCCAAAACCACCAACCACCGGGAAAATCCCCACCGCCATCCTCGCACCCATCGTTCCCCCGGAACCCGGGGAAGCCGGACTATCGGCCGCCGCTGCCTTCAGCACGATCCCTCCCATT
This sequence comes from Terrimicrobiaceae bacterium, assembly GCA_049317925.1. Lineage (GTDB taxonomy): Bacteria > Verrucomicrobiota > Verrucomicrobiia > Chthoniobacterales > Terrimicrobiaceae > CAMASH01. The sequence continues at coordinate 1,462 of JBMOHI010000095.1, read as the reverse complement.
ACGGGAGTCATGATCAACCGGATCAACAAGAGGGATCTCGAGTTAAGCTGGAAGAAACCCGCCCCGACCGCCACAGGCTACGTCATCGAACAGCGCAAATTGGAAACCATCAAAGACGCGCCGCCGAAAATCATTTGGGAAGAACGCCGCCAGATCAAAATCTCCGAGGACAACGACCGGGTCGTCGCGCGATTCGAGAATCTGGCTCCCGGCCAGACCTGGTTTCTGCGCATCAGCTCGCTGAATGAAACCGGACGCCGATCCGCGCCCTCCGAGACCATCCGCATCACCTCGCCGCCGGATCAAAGAATCGGTTGGTTCTGGGTCGTGGCGTTCCTGGTGATCACCGGCGCGGCGACATTCGCCGTGAAACACCTGCGCCAGCGCCGCGAAAGCGATGCCGCCAGTGAGGCCGAACGGATCGCCCGACTGGGCAAAGGCTGACGCTGATTCTTGTTGCCCGCGACGGCAACGCCGCCCACACTCAAACGCACACTCCTCTCATCATGCAACTCGGAATGATCGGTCTCGGAAGGATGGGCGCCAACATGGTTCGGCGGCTCATAAAACAAGGACATCAATGCGTCGTTTTCGACACCAATCCGGCCACGGTGCAGCAGCTTGTTGCCGAAGGCGCGGTGGGCGCGAGTTCCGTGGCGGACTTCGCCGCCAAGCTGACCAAGCCGCGCAATGCCTGGATCATGGTTCCCGCCGCCATCACCGACAAGGTGGCCGACGAGCTGGCCTCGCATCTGGAGGCGGACGACACCATCATTGACGGTGGTAATTCTTACTTCCGCGACGACCGTCGCCGCAGCGCCCATTTCAAACCCAAGGGCATCCATTATCTCGACGTCGGCACCAGTGGCGGCGTTTGGGGACTTGAACGCGGCTATTGTATGATGATTGGCGGCGACAAAGAGGCCGTGGACCGCCTTGATCCCATCTTCAAATCCCTCGCGCCCGGACGCGGCAGCGTGGAACGCACTCCCGGCCGGGAAAAACTCGGCGGCACATCCGAGGACGGTTACCTGCATTGCGGACCCTCCGGCGCCGGCCACTTCGTCAAGATGGTCCACAACGGCATCGAATACGGCATCATGGCCGCCTTCGGCGAGGGCTTCGACATTTTGGCCAATGCCAATGCCAGCCTGAAGAAGGGCGTGGCCGACGCAGAAACCGCGCCCATTGGTGACGACTACGTCTATGACATCAACCTGGCTGATGTTTCCGAAGTCTGGCGCCGTGGCAGCGTGGTCAGTTCCTGGCTGCTGGATCTGGCCGCCATTTCCTTCGCAGGCGATCCCAAACTCGAAAGCTTCTCCGGCCGCGTCTCCGATTCCGGCGAGGGACGCTGGACCATTATGGCCGCCATTGAGGAAGCCGTGGATTGCGATGTATTGAGTGCGTCGCTCTTCGCCCGCTTCCGCTCGCGCAAGGATCACACCATCGCCGAGAAAGT
>JBMOHI010000094.1:0-6951 GCA_049317925.1 Terrimicrobiaceae bacterium | reverse complement strand
ATGCAGATCACCCTCGAGGAAGCCGCCGCCGGCTGCGAGAAGGAGATCGAAATCCGCAAGCTCGATGTCTGCGAATCCTGTGACGGTTCCGGCGCTCAAAAGGGTTCCCGCGCCGTCACCTGCTCGACCTGCCGCGGACGCGGCCAGGTCATTGCCTCGCGCGGATTCTTCCAGGTCGCGCAAACCTGCCCGCATTGCCAGGGTTCTGGCCAGACCATCGAAAAACCCTGCAAGTCCTGCCATGGCGACGGGCGCCTCGAGCGCACCTCGCGCATCAAGCTCAAGATCCCGGCCGGCATTGATGAAGGTTCCCGTCTGCGCAGCGCGGGCAGCGGCGAGGCCGGCCTCCGTTCCGGCACCCCCGGCGATTTGTATGTGGTCATTCACATCAAGGAACACCGCGTTTTCCAGCGCGACGGCACCGACCTTCATTGCGACATGCCGATTCCGTTTTCCATTGCCGCGCTGGGAGGCGAAGTCCGCGTTCCGACCCTCACCGGCGCGGTCAATCTGAAAATCCCCGCCGGCACGCAGAGCGACAGCACCTTCCGCATCCGCGGCCATGGCATGCCGGTGCTGCAAAGTTCCAGCCGTGGCGATATCCTGGCCCGCGTGCAAGTCGAAGTCCCCACCCGTCTCGACGCCGAACAACGCAAGGCCCTCGAGCATTTCGCCCAGCTCTGCGGCGAGGAAAACACGCCCATTCACAAAAGTTTTACCGAGCGACTTAAGGATTTGTTCAGTTAGATTGTCCTATGATTCTCAGTTGTGACGGGATGCGGCAGGCCGAGGAGGCCGCATTCTCGCAGGGGATCAAGGCGGCGGATCTGATGAAACGCGCCGGACTCGGCGTCGCGGAGATCGTCCGCCAATTTCACCATCATCCCGGCACCTGCGTCGTCTTTTGCGGCAAAGGAAATAACGCCGGTGACGCGGTGGTCGCGGCCGGACACCTGAAAAAATGGGGTTGGGAAATTGATCTGCGCCTGACCTTCCCCGAGTCCGCCCTCGCCCCCCTGACCGCAAAAAATCTCGCCGAATTTCGCAAGATCACTCCGCCATCCGCCATCCCCAATCCGCAATCCACGGTCATCCTCGACGGCCTCCTCGGGATCGGGGCCAAGGGCGAACCCCGCGGCGAGATCGCCGACGCGATCCGCGCCATCAATCACCTGCGGCGCGAAAGGGCCGCCTGGGTCCTCGCCATCGATATTCCGAGCGGACTCGACGGTGACACCGGCAAACCCTCCGCCTGTTGTGTCGAGGCCGACCTCACCGCCGCCATCTCTTGTGCCAAAAGCGGACTCGTCGCGGATGAGGCCACCAATTTTGTCGGACGCCTCGCCGTCGTGCCCCTGCCGGAATTGAATCTTCCTGCCGGAGGTAGTTTTCACGTGGCCACGCCCGCGCTCCTGCGTCCGTGGCTGCCGCCGCGCCGTTTCGAAATGCACAAAGGCAATGCCGGACGCGTCGGCATCATTGCTGGATCGCCCGGCTTCCTTGGGGCCGCCCGCATGTGCAGTGCCGCCGCCGTGCACGCCGGCGCGGGCCTTGTCACGGTCTTTGCCCGGCACGACATCGCCGGCCAGCTCGCCGCCACCTGTATTCCCGAGGTGATGGTGAAATCGGTCGCCAGTTACCGCGATGTGCTCAATGAAAATCTCGATGCCCTCGCCATCGGTCCGGGCCTGGGCCAGACCCAGGCCTCGGAAATTCTCGCCCTCATTCGCGACACCACGCGGCCCCTGGTAGTCGATGCTGATGCGCTCAACGTGCTTTCGCGCGACCTCACGGTGCTGAAACACTGCCGCGGCCCGCGCCTGCTCACCCCGCATCCCGGCGAAATGGAGAGGCTCACCGCCGCCATTGGTCGCACCCGCCGCCAATGGGCGGAGGATTTCCTCGCCCGTTTTCCTGTCACCCTGCTGCTCAAGGGCGCCCGGACTCTCACCGGATCCGGCGGCCAATATTTCTACAACACCACCGGAAATCCCGGCATGGCCAGCGGGGGCATGGGCGACGTCCTCACCGGCGTCTGTGCCGCCTTGATTCCACAGGTCGGGGGCGAGGGCCAGGAAAGGCTCTTACGCAGCGCCGTGCTCGGGGCCTGGTTGTGTGGACGTGCCGCGGAACTTACCGTTTTCGGCCGGAACGGCTCGCCCGAGTCCCTTAGCGCCACCATGGTTCTTGACCGGCTCGGCGGTGCTTTCGGCGCTCTCCGCGAGGAAGCCTGATTTTTTCAATCACCGGAACGTAGCAAAACGATCGGTGCAGGAAGTCTTCCTCACCTCGTGAGGCGCGGGGTGAGGAGCTTCAGTCCGCGCGGACGGTGGTTTCCGCCGGGCGTCCGGCTTCGAGGGTGACGGCGGTTTCGCCGCGGAGGGTCCCGTCGTCACGGACGCCGACCGTGTAGGCTCCGGCGAGCAGTTGAAAGACGGCAGGATTGGCTGCCTGGGCCGTGACGAGTTTTCCCGCCTGACGGACTTCCACGTAGGGATGCGGGGTGCGGGACTGGACTTTGACCGTGAGATTTGCGCAAGGGACTTCGATCGATTTCCGGGCAGTTTCGCCGGGGGTGACGGTCAGGTTGGGGATTTCGAAAACCTGGCCGGGCGCAAATTCGAGGCGGCCGGTGAATGTTCCGGCCGGCAGGCGGAATTTCGCCGGGATCTCGCTGGAGGCGGAGATCAACTTGCCGTTGGCAAATAGATTCAAATTGGGGCAGCGGGTCAGGGTTTTGCCGCCGGAAAGCAGGGCAACCTCCAGCGTGCCGGTGGCGGTGTTGATGGTGAGGTCTTTGCTTTCCCCGGCGGAAAGGGGCAGGGTGACTGGCAGGGTCTCCGGGGAGGCCCCGACATGGGCCGAGGCTTCGTAGGTCCCGGCCGGGACGGTGAACCGCGCGGGATTTTCGTTTAGCGTCACGGCCACCGGGGTGGACACGTCGGTGCGCCGGAGGGTCACCGTCGGCCGCGCCGCCGGGGTGGCGGTTCCTTCGACCACGCGGATCGTCACCACGGCTTCGCCGGCCTGCGGTGGGGCTGCGGCGGCGGTGCCCGAGGCGCGGAGATACGTCATTGAGGCGTCCGGGCGGCCGACATAACACAAATGGTCAAATCCGTGGGCCTGGATGGCATCGAGCGCAGCGCGGGCCGTGGCTTCGCTGGCGGCGAAATCCAGCAGCCAGGTGTCACCTGCGGCAATCTTCCACCGACCGTCCAGCGCTTTGACTTCGAGCTTGTCCGGGTCGAAAGCCACAGCGTCCTCGCCGTCCAGCGCGCCGGTGGGAGCGTGGCCGTCCACCAGATAGTAACTGAACACCCGGGCCGGGCTGCCGAGGAAAACCTGTTGGTTCATGCCGTAGTGGCGGAGAATCTCCAGGGCGCGGTCGGCCTCGGTTTTCTCGGAGCCGAAATCCAGCAGCCAAAGGTCTCCGTCCACAATCTTCCAAGTGCCGTTGATCTCGCGCACTTCGGCGCGGGTCGGTTGGAAGGAGACGATGTCGTCGTTGGCGGCGAAGGCGGTGGTGACGAGGGCGATTCCAGTCGCCCAGCAGGTGAGGACACGGCGGAGATGCATCGGAGATGAGTCTAAACCACCGGTCGGGCGGTGGCGAAACTTTTTCGCTTGCCGGAATGGCCGCCCAAACGGACGTCAACGCCTTCGACAGCCGCAACGCCTGCGACCGTCGGTTTTCGACGGGAAAATCCCTGAACCATTTTTCACAGAAGGCCACAAAGGGAACAAAGGGGAAGTTTCATGTCCTTCGGGCTGCCCCGGCGATGCGTTGTCTTTACTTCGTGCGCTGCGCGAGGAAGCCTGATCGAACAGCACGACATCGGCTGCCCGTCCTTTGTTGTCTTCCCTTTCCGAATTGCCTCTTGGCGGGTTTTCTTCTTCATTTTCGGCATGGGCGGTCCTCTTTCGGTTCTGGGGTTTTTCGTAATCTTGCTGGCGGGTCTCGCCGCTTCACCCGGGCAAGCCGCGGAGGAAGGAACTCCGACGGCCTTCGGGGATGGTCTTGCCATGACGATACCGGCGGGATGGGAAATCACGGAGATCGACAAGGAATCGACGGCACGGGGGCAGGGGATGCCGCCGGATGAGACGATGCCCGTCACGCTGCTGCTTCATGCGCGTTCGCCGGGTGACGGGACGGCTTCATTGACGATCGCGCGGGATGAAAGTTTCGGTGCCCATGGTTCCGGCCCCATGGCCGGTCAGGCCTTGTTCTCGCGTCTCTCGGAAATAGCAGCAGGGCAGGGATACCGCGCGGATCGTCCGAGCACCAAAGGCACTACCATGACGAAGGATCCCGTCATCCTGGCTGAGATCGTTGGAATTTCGGCCCAGGGGGAGCGCCGGATCTTTGCCTGCCTATCGGTCAGTCGCTTTCCGGGTTTTTCCCTTCGGTGCTATTGGCAATGGGATGAGCGCGATGAGGGCATGCGGGTAACCTTCGAAAACTGGCTGGCTGTCTCGACTTTCACCGACCAGAAAATTTCCGATCTTCTCGCCGGCAAGGCGGCCGGTTCGATTGCTTCCGGCACACCGGGCGCGGCTCCGACGAAATCGCCTCCGCCCGACGTGGCAATGGCCCCACCGGCGGCTCCGGTCGCTGCTGCAAATGGCAGAACGGCGGCAGAACCGATGTCGAAGGAGGCGGGCATTTTTGCCCGCGAATCCCAAGACAGGCTTGTTGTGGTGAAGGGAGAGAAAGGAACGGGAAGTGGCTTCGTCTGTCGATTCGATGATGGGAAAACCTATCTTCTCACAAACGCCCATGTTTTGAGCAGCAACCCGCAGCCGACATTTGCCACCATGGGCGGCGCGAGTCTGGAGCCAGGGGAGGCGGCTCTCGGTGTCGATAGCGATATTTTTCGCGGCATACTTGTTGAGGGCGTCCCGGCGTTTGACATGCTGACAGAAGCCGACGGTGCCGTGAACATCGGGGATGCCGTGGCTGTGCTGGGCAATGCGGAGGGGGCTGGTGTGATCAAGGTTCTTGAGGGAAAAATCGTCGGGCTCGGTCCCAATCTCGTGGAGGTGGACGCGCCCTTCGTCCCCGGAAACAGCGGTAGCCCGATCATTCACGTTCCGACCGGAAAGGTCATCGGCATCGCGACCTACCTGCTCATTCGCAAAGTGGACTCGGGTCTCCCTGGGGTCGAGGCCGCGCCTGTCGTCAGGCGGTTCGGCTATCGACTCGACAAGGTGAAAACCTGGGAATCGCTCGACTGGACACGCTTTTACGCCCAATCCGCGCAGGCCGACCGCATCGAGGCCACGAGCGGGGAATTTCAACAACTCTTCGAGGATGCCCGTGAGAAAAAGATGTCCTCGGTGAATTTCTCCAATCCTGAAATCCGGCGTGCCGTCGAAACCCTGGAGCGTTCGGGCCGTTCCGGCGCGCGGATGAGCGATGCAGACCTGAGCAAGCTGAAACGGGATTTTCTCGGCAAGTTGCGCATCGCCGCTCAAACGGACGTCAACGCCTTCGACAGCCGCAACGCTTACGACTACTTCCGCCGGCTGGTCGCAGACGAAAAGAAATTTCGCGACGAGATCGCGGAAGGCTTCACTAAGGTGATCAATTCGACCCGCTGAGCGAACGTTCTGGTTTCCGGGTGACAATGTCCTTTCCAGCGGTATCTGTCATCAGGGCTTCCATCCGGCAGCCTCGGCTTCTATAACACCCACCCGCAACCAGTTGATGAAACGCGTTTCCCATTTCGCCCTGACCGCCGGTCTTTTTCTGACCGTCGCGTCGGCTGCCCGCGCGGTGGAGAGTTCGCTCACGACCGACGAAGTGCGCGCGCTGGCCAAGGAGGCGTATGTTTTCGGGTATCCGCTGGTGGAAAACTACCGCACGCTGTTTTTCTACGCGGTGGACCAGTCGTCGTCGGAGTATAAAGGTCCGTTCAATGCGTTCGTCCACATGGGCCGTTCCTACACGCCGCAGGACTCGGTGCCTTCGCCCAACAACGACACCGTTTCGTCGTTCGCCTGGCTCGATCTGCGCTCGGAACCGGTGGTGCTGACCGTGCCCAAGATCGACAAGGCCCGCTATTTTTCCCTGACCTTGGTGGACCTCTACACCTTCAACTTCGCTTCCATCGGGACGCGGTTGGGCGGCAATGCCGGAGGGAACTTCCTCATCACCGGACCGCGCTGGAAAGGCAAGACTCCCGGCGGGATTACGCTGACTTTTCCGTGTGAAACCGATTTCGCCCTGGCGGTGATCCGCAACCAGCTATTCGGACCCGGCGACTTTGCCAATTTGAGACAGGTGCAGGAAGGCTTCACCATCCGGCCGCTCAGCCAGTTCCTGAAGAAACCGGCCCCGCCGCGGGCCCCGCCCGCCTCGTTTCCGACGTTCTCGCGTTCCCGCGCGGACAGCGTGGACTTCATCCGCTATCTCAATTTTGTCCTGCAATTCTGCAAGGTGCACCCCAGCGAAACTCAACTCCTGGCCCGGCTGGCCAAAATCGGCGTGGGTGCGGGCAAGCCTTTCGACTCGCAGACCCTCCCGCCCGAAATGATGATCGCGATGGAGGCCGGCATCGGGGACGCCATCGCCGAGCGCGACGTGGCCCGCACGAATCTGCGCACGCTGTATAAACTTTTCGGCAGCCGGGCTGTGATGAAGAACAATTATTTCAACCGCTTCCTCGGTGCCCGCATCGGGCTTTACACCACCGACTGGGAGGAGACGCTCTTCATCACCGCGGGCACGGATAACACCGGCCGTCCCCTCGACGGCAAGGGCGGCAATCGCTACATCATGCGCTTCGAACCCGGCAAGCTTCCGCCGGTCAACGCCTTTTGGTCGCTCACGCTCTACGATACGAAAACGAATTCCTTTTATCCGAATCTTTACAACCGGTATTCGATCAATTCCTCCATCCTTCCAGTGCCGGTGGCCGATGCGGATGGCGGGGTGACTTTTTATTT
>JBMOHI010000093.1:0-6988 GCA_049317925.1 Terrimicrobiaceae bacterium | reverse complement strand
GGATACCAGATGAAATGCCCGATGCCGAGCGAGGCGAAGTCCTCGCCGGAATTCCACGAAGTCAGACCATCGACCGAACCGGCGCATTCGTTTTTCCAGATGCGGCGGCCGATCTCGTTGGCCTGGGCGTCACTGAGTTGGATGGACTGGGCGAAAACCAAGCTAGAAGAAAGAAGAAGGGAAATTGCCACAATAGAACGCAAGGAACACAAAGCGGAAAAAGAAGGGCCACCCGTTCTATTGATCATTTTTGTGCTCTTTGTGTTCTTTTGCGGCCAGTCCCCCGCTATCGTGTTCATCGTTGCGGCTTCTTATTCCTTTCGCAGCCGGATGACGAGGTCTTTGCTTTCGACGGTCGTTCCGACCTTGGCGCAAATCTCGTCAACGATGCCATCGCCGGGGGCATTGAGGTTGGTGGACATTTTCATGGCCTCGAGCGTGAGAAGTTTGTCGTCTTTCTTCACCTTGGTTCCGATGGAGACGGCGATGCTGGTGATCATGCCGGGAATGGGCGCTGCCACTTGTAGGGGGTCAGTGGCGTCGGCCTTGAGGCGGGGCGCGGTCTTGGGTTTGATGGTTTTGTCCGCCACGGCGGTGTGGCGGGGCAGGCCGTTGAGTTCGAAGGCCACCACGCGTTTTCCCTCCGCATCGGGATCGCTGATATTGATGAGATTGATGAAGAGCGTCTTGCCTTGCTCAAGCCGCACGGAGATTTCCTCCTGGGTGAACAGGCCGTAAAAAAACGCGGGGGTGGGCAGGACGGAAACGTCGCCGTAGTCGCGGGTGAAATTCGCGAAGTCGAGGAAGACCTGCGGATACATGAGGTAGCTGTAGATGTCGTCCTCGGAAGGTTCGCGCTTGAGTTTTCCGCGCAGTTCTTCGCGCAGTTTTTCGAAGTTGACCGCTTTGGCGGAGGCGCCGGGCCGGCCGCTGAGGGCTTTGCGTTTTCCCAGGACGACCTTCTGCAGGGCCTTGGGCCATCCTCCGAGGGGTTGTCCCAGTCCGCCGGTGAGCATGTCGATGACGGACTCGGGAAACGCCGTGCCGGGCGGGAGGTTGACCACGTCGGCGGGTTTGATGCCGCGGGTGATGAGAAACATGGTCATGTCGCCCACGACCTTGCTGCTGGGGGTGACTTTCACGATGTCGCCGAAGAGGTCATTCACCTCCGCGTAGCAACGCGCGATCTCGGGCCAGCGGTGTCCGATGTCCATGCTGGCGGCCTGTTCCTTGAGATTGGTGAACTGTCCGCCCGGCATCTCGTGCAGATAAACTTCGGCGGACCCGGTTTTCGGCGCGGTGTCGAACGGTGCGTAGTATTCGCGCACGACTTCCCAATAATCGGAGAATTCGTTGAGCGCATCGAGGTCGAGGCCGGAGTCGCGGCGGGTGTGCTGAAGGGCCGCGACGAGGGAATTCAAGTTCGGCTGGCTGGTCGAGCCGGAAAAGGACGCAATGGCGGCGTCCGCGATATCCACCCCGGCCTCCGAGGCTTGAAGGATGGAAGCCGAGTTGATCCCGCTCGTATCGTGCGTGTGGAAGTGGATCGGCATCCCGATTTCGTCTTTTAGCGCCTTGACCAGGGCCTTGGCAGCGAAGGGACGGCAGAGTCCGGCCATGTCCTTGATGGCGAGGATGTGGGCGCCCATTTTCTCGAGTTCCTTCGCCAGCTTGACGTAATACTTCAGCGAATATTTTGTCCGCTTCGGGTCGAGAATGTCGCCGGTGTAGCAGATGGCGGCCTCGCAAATGCCATGCGTGCCCCGCACTGCCTCCATGGCCGCTTTGAGATTCGGGGTGTAATTGAGCGAATCGAAAATGCGGAAGATATCCATGCCTGACGCGGCGGCATGTTTGACGAAACCGCGCACGACATTGTCGGGATAGTTGGAATATCCGACGGCGTTGCTGCCGCGGAAGAGCATCTGAAAACAAATGTTTGGAATGCGTTCGCGCAGTTGCCGCAGCCGCTCCCACGGATCCTCACGTAGGAAACGCATGGCCGTGTCAAAAGTCGCCCCGCCCCACATCTCCAGGCTGAACAACTCCGGCGCGCGCCGGGCCACGGCGTCGGCCGCGGCCAGCATGTCGCAGGTGCGCATGCGCGTGGCCATGAGCGATTGATGCGCATCGCGGAAGGTGGTGTCGGTGAAAAGCAGGGGCTTCTGCTGCAAGATCCACTGCGCGAATTTCTCGGGTCCGAGTTCCAATAGCTTCTGCCGCGTGCCGGCGGGCGGCGGAGTTTTTTCGTCACAGGGCGGGATCGGCGCCTGCTTGAAGGGCCGGGAGGGCTTAAACCCCTTGGCGTGCGGGTTGCCGTTGACAATGACATCGCCCAGAAATGCCAGCAACTTCGTCGCGCGGTCCTTGCGCAGGCGGAATTTGAAAAGCTCCGGCGTGGTGTCGATCAACTGGGTGGCGGCCTGACCGGCGCGGAACGTTTCGTTGGCGATGACGTTCTCGAGAAAGGGGATGTTGGTTTTGACCCCGCGGATGCGGAACTCACGCAGGGCGCGCTCCATGCGTTGCAGCGCGGTGGGAAAATCTTTTCCGCTGGCCGTGATCTTGACCAACATCGAATCGTAGAACGGCGTGATCACGCTGCCGGCGTTGCCCATGCCGCCATCGAGGCGGATGCCGAAACCCGCAGCGGAACGATAGGTCAGGATTTCGCCGTAGTCTGGAGTGAAGTTATTGGCCGGATCCTCCGTGGTCACGCGGCACTGCACGGCGTTGCCATTGCACGGGATGTCCTTCTGCGCAGGCAGGCCGACCTCCGGGCCGTGCAGCGGATAACCCTGCGCGATCAAAATCTGCGAGCGCACGATGTCGATGTTCGTCACGACTTCGGTGACGGTGTGCTCGACCTGGATGCGCGGGTTCATCTCGATGAAGAACCACTCGTGGCTGTCCATATCGTAGAGGAACTCGATCGTGCCGGCGTTGTCGTAGCCTATCCCGGTGGCCAGGCGGACGGCGGCCTCAAGCAATTCGGCCCGCACCTGCGGATCGAGGGCGACGGAGGGGGCGATCTCGATCACCTTCTGGTGACGCCGCTGCACCGAGCAATCGCGATCGTAAAGGTGGACGACGTTGCCGTGGCGGTCGCCCAGGATTTGCACCTCGATGTGCTTGGCCCGGCCTACGAATTTTTCCAAAAACACGGCCGCGTTGCCGAAGGCCCGCAAGGCTTCATTCTGCGCCTCGTCGAGCAGGCGTTCGAGGTCAGCCTCCTGATGCACCACACGCATGCCGCGTCCTCCGCCGCCGAAGGCTGCCTTGATAATGAGCGGGAATCCGATCTGCCGTGCCAGTTTGAGGGCTTTGCCGCGTTCCTTCACCGGTTCGTCGGTGCCTGGCAGGGTGGGCACGCCAAGCCGTTTCGCCTCGGCGCGGGCCGCCACTTTGTCGCCCATCAGTTCGAGCAACTCCGGCTTCGGCCCGACAAAAAGAATCCCCTCGCGCGCGCAGGCCCGGGCGAACTCCGCGTTCTCCGAGAGAAAGCCGTAGCCCGGATGGATCGCATCGACCGCGTGTTCCTTCGCCGCCGCCACCACGCCTTCGATGTCGAGGTAGGCGCCGACCGGACCCCTGGCCTCCGGCAGCATGTAGGCCTCGTCGGCCTTGAAACGATGAATGCTGAAACGGTCCTCCTTGGCAAAAACCGCCACGGTGCGGAGGTTCAACTCGGTGGCGGAGCGAAAGACCCGGATGGCAATTTCGCTGCGGTTGGCGGCCATCAATTTGCGGATGGCCCGGATGGGGGAGGCTTTCGGAGAGGACTTCACGGGAGAGGCCTTTCTTCTATGGGCAGGAGGAAAATCTGGCAATCCTTCCCGCGCCGCAGCCCCGATGTTTTTCGCGTGCGTTTGCCGGCGCAGGGTGAAAGGTTCGCGGGATGAGCGAGGGCAAGGACAACACGGGGCTGGCCCGGACCATCGGGCTGTTCGCGCTGGTGGTTTACGGGGTGGGCGACATGGTCGGTGCGGGGATCTACGGGACGATCGGCGTGGCGGCGGGGAAAATGGGCAACGCGGTCTGGCTGGGGTTTGCGGTTTCCATGGTGGCGGCGCTGCTGACCGGACTCACCTACGCGTCGCTGGCTTCGCGGTATCCGCGCGCGGCGGGTGCGGCGTTTGTTACCCAGCGGGCTTATGGGTGGAAATTCCTTTCCTATGTGGTCGGTCTGGCCGTGGCGTGTTCCGGGCTCACTTCGATGGCCACGGGCAGCCGGGTTTTTGCCGCGACCTTGCAGCCGATGGTGGGCGGAATTCCGCTCTGGGTGATTTTTCTGGGATTCATTGGAGCACTGACCTGGGTGAATTTGCGCGGCATTCGCGAGTGTGTGTGGGTCAACATGGTCTGCACCGCCATCGAGGTGGGCGGACTGTTGTTTATCATTGCGGTGAGTGCGCGGTATTTCGGCGGAGTGAATTATCTGGAAACGCCCCCGGAAGCGGGCGGTCTGTCGTTGCCGCTGGTCATGTCGGGAGCGGTCCTGACCTTTTATGCATTCGTGGGGTTCGAGGATTTGCTGAATTTGTCCGAGGAGGTGAAAAATCCCGAACGCACCATGCCGTGGGGCATTATTCTGGCGGTGGGCTGCGCGACCGTGATCTATATGCTGGTGAGCCTGGCGGCGATTTCCGTCGTGCCTTACGGAAGCCTCGCCAATCCGGCCATGGGCGCGCCGCTCGCGCAGATCACCAAGGTGGCAGCGCCGTGGATGCCGCATCAGATTTTCACCGGCATCACGCTCTTTGCCGTGGCCAATACGGCGCTGATGAATTTCATCATGGGCTCACGCCTCATTTACGGCATGGCCGGACAGGGGCTCCTTCCGGCGCTGCTCGGGAAGGTGCATCCTGCGCGCAAGACGCCGCATGTGGCTATCCTGGTCCTGGCCGCGATCGTGGCCATCCTGGCTTTTGTGGGAAACATCAAGGATCTGGCCTCGGCCACCAGTTTGTTGCTGCTGATGGTTTTCGGCCTGATGAATGTGGCGCTCATTGTGCTCAAACTCCGTCCCGGCGAGGAACGCGGGCGTTTCGAGGTTCCGCTGATTGTGCCGTTTCTGGGCAGCCTGGTTTGTCTAGCCCTCATCGCCGCCCGTCTCAGCACCGTGAAGAACGAACCCCATGCGCCCGTCATCGCGCTGGTCATGCTGGCTGGGATAGCGGCCTTGTTTTTCGTGATGAAGCCGAAGTCGGTCGCACTGGCCGACGGTTGAACGCCGGTCAGTCCTCTTTGACGCCAAGATAAATGCGATGGGCCGCGCGTTTCGCGCGCTCATGGGCCTTGGCCGGAATCTCCTCCACGGTAAAACCCGCTCGCGTGAGACTTGCCTGAAAGGCCGGTTCGCGTTCTGCCGACCAGAAGGCGACTCGTCCACCGGGCCGGAGGGAACGTTGGATCAGGGAGATCCCATGCCGATCGTAGAGCCGCGCATTCTCCCGCTGCACAAATGACGTCGGTCCGTTGTCCACATCGAGGAGGATCGCGTCGTATCGGGCCGCGCCTTTCTTGATGCACTCGAGGACGTCGCCGGTGAAAATCTGCACCCGGGGATCGTCCAGCAACGAGCCGTTCAAGCCGCTCAGAAATTCGCGGTTCCACGACACCACATCAGGGAGCAGTTCCGCCACTTCGACGACCGCCTGCGGTCCGGTCAATTCGAGCACCCGCCGCAGGCTGAAGCCCAGCCCGAGGCCGCCGATGAGCACGCGCGGTTTCTGGCGATGGGGCCGCCAGGCGCAGGCCAGATCGGCCAGCAACAGCTCGGAAACCGTGGCGTTCGAGCCCATGAGCTGCCGGCCGTTGAGTTTGAGAAAATACTGCCCGTCATGCTCGTGCAGGGAAAAACGCGATCCGTCCGGAGTGCGGGTTTCGGCCAGATTGCGGAAGGGTTTCATCAAAAAATCCTATCCCCTCGTACGCGAAAGTCACGGTCAGGCTGCCGGCCGTTTCGCTGGCGGGAATCCATCGCGCATGATAGAAACTCTTTATGTTCACCGCGGAGAAAAGTCATCCGGCCGAGGATCAGGTCGTGGAGAATACCGCGCTCAACCGCTTTGAGATTCATCTCGGCGGACACGTTGCCGTGGCCGAGTATCAGGTCGAAGGTGACCGCATGCTCTTCACCCACACCGGCGTGCCTGCGGAGTTTCGCGGCCGGGGGATTGCGGAAAAACTGGTTCTGGCGGGATTCCGGACCGCGCGCGAACGGCGTCTGAAAATCGTCCCGGTGTGCAGTTACGTGGCGGCGGTCCTGCAACGTCATCCGGAGTTCCGCAACGAAGGAGAACCATGAGCAATTCCGACACGGAAAACACCCGGATCATTCCGGTCAACACCGCTCCGATCGAACTCTGCCAGTTCATGAAACTTGGCGGCCTGGCCCAAAGCGGCGGTGAGGCAAAGCATCTCATTCGCGGCGGACACGTTCTGCTCAACGGCGAAGTCGAAACCCGCAAGGGCAAAAAACTGTTACCCGGCGACCGCGTCACATTTGAGGGACGGACTTTGATCCTCCAGACCGGCTGAGTCTTGCCGCGTTCCGCGGATTCTTGCGGTTCCGGTGAATATATGACGCGCAGGCCCGTCAGAAGATGCGACGTTATCAATTATGAGCCCCTTGCTTTTTGCGGTCTTTCGCCCCTTTCGGTCCCCGGGTTTTAGCAGACTTGTGCTAGCCCTTCTGTTCTTCTTGCCGTGGCCGGACCTTCACTCCCAGACGCCGAACCAAGTGCCTCCTCCGGTCCCGCTCAACACCGAGCCGGCTCCGAAGCTCGGACCATTGGAACTCCAGGATCTTCTCGCCCCCATCGCTCTCTATCCGGACGCCCTTATTGCGCTCATTCTCCCCGCCTCCACGGTTCCGGCCGATGTCGTGATCGGTTCACGCTTTTTGGAATCCAAGACCGACATTTCCCTCGTGGACGCGCAACCCTGGGACGACAGCGTCAAATCCCTCACCCGCTATCCGGAG
>JBMOHI010000092.1:0-6996 GCA_049317925.1 Terrimicrobiaceae bacterium | reverse complement strand
TGCTCATCTTGGCTCCGGCGATATTCCACCAGCCATGCACGAGGAGCGGCGGAATATCTTCATCCGCAAACCCCAGCGCCTTGAGCATGATCGGCCAATACACCCCGTGCGCCGGAATCATGATGTCCTTCCCGATGACATGCAGCGCCGGCCACCAGCGCGTGAATTCAGTCAAATCCGCACCCGGCGCTGGATCGTAGCCGGGGGCGAAACTGATGTAGTTGACCAGGGCGTCGAACCAAACGTAGGTGACGAAATCTGGATCGAAGGGAAATTCGATACCCCAGGCCAGCCGCGCTTTCGGGCGGGAAATACACAGGTCGCCCTCGAGTTTTTCCACGGCGTGGCGCAGTTCAGCCACACGGAAATCCGGAACGACCAGCGGGTTGCCGTCTGCGCTGCGTTTGGCGATGAGAGCGAGCAACCAGTCTTTGTGTTCGGCGAGTCTGAAATAATAGTTCTCCTCCTCACGGAACTCGACCTCACCCCACTCGGGACCGAACTCGCCGGCTTCGTTCCGTTCCTTGTCGGTGAGAAATTGCTCCTGCCGGACACTGTAATATCCGCCGCGCTTGTCCTTGTAGATCTGGCCCTCAGAATTGAGACGGGCCAGGATCTTCTGCACGCACTGCTTGTGCTGCGCTTCGGTAGTGGCGGCCCATTCCGAGTATTCCACCTCGAGCTTTGTCCACAGCGCGCGGAATTTGGAGGTGATTTCATCAACAAACTGCTTGGGCGGGATTCCCTGTTTCTCGGCCGATTGCTGGACCTTCTGCCCGTGCTGGTCCACGCCGGTGAGGAAAAAGACCTCCTCGCCCTTCAGCCGGTGATACCGCGCCAGAACGTCAGCCAGCACCTTTTCGTACGCATGCCCGATATGCGGGGCGCCGTTGGTGTAGTCGATTGCTGTCGTGATGAAGAATGGTTTCATGAAAAAATCGTTCGATCTCTTAACAGAAGGAAACGAAGGGGACAAAGCCTCTGATGCGCTTCGTTTCCGCAGAGGCCTTTTGTCACACTATTCCTTGCGGATCTTCCCTCCCCAGGAAATCACCTTCGCTTTGGCACCAGCGGCCTCGGCTTCGGGGATTTGGTTGTTGCGAACGTAAAAGAGCGAAAGGCTCGACCAGGCGAGTTGATCATTCGGGTTGAGATCCACGGCCCGCAAGCCTGCCTCAATCGCCTCGGGAAAATGGCCCGCCTTCATCAGCGCCATGCCGAGAGCGTGCCAGGCGTCAAAATACTCCGGATCCAACGCGACGCATTCGCGGTATTTGCTGATGGCCGCCTCCAGGTCGCCGAGAGCAATGTCTCCGGTGGCGTCCTCGAACAACTCAACGGCTTGCGCGGAGGAGGACATGCTACCGCCCTTGCTGGGCGACGGAAATCTTCGCGGCTTCGCGGGCCGAGGCCAGCCAGGACGCAAACAACAGGCGTTTTTTGTTCTCGAGAATTCCGGATTCGATCTCCGACTTCTGCCGCGCCAACTCCTCCGCATCAAGCGGCGCCCTCGCTGCCAGGTAGACTGCGAACCCGCCGTCCGGTCCATCCAGGAATCCGGAAACCTGTCCGGGTTGCATGAGGAATGTCGCCTGGGCGACTTGCTGCTGGTCCGGATCCGCTTTTTCACCGGTCAAAGCAACGTCCTTGAATGATTCCACCTTGAGACCCTCGGCGGATGCGGCATCCGCAAACGATTTTCCTCCGGCCACGGTCTCGCGGATTTTGACGAGGGCGGCTTCTGCATTTTGGCGGACAAGGTTGGCCGCCTTCATGGATTTGATGCGGCTCTCAGCGAGCGGCCTCACTTCGTCGATCGTCAGGGGACGCTGCGGACTCACCTTGGCCAGTTTGATCACGTAGAATTTCTCCCCGGATTGCAGGGGGTCGCTGATCGGGCTGGCTTCGTTGAGCAAAAACGCGGCGGTGGCAAGGTTCTTGAGGGTTTCCGCATTGTCCACCGTTCCGGATCGGACCGTCCCGGAGCGGTCGAAGTCCGGAGTGGATTGAACCGTGAGTCCGCCGGCCGCGGCGGCTTGGGCGAAGGACGATCCAGCCGCCTGCTCGGCAAAGGCGGTGGCGGTATCAGCCAGTTTTTGCAAGGCATCGATTCTCGCCTTTCCCTCGGCGGGTGGCTGGCCAGCGGGCGGAGTGAACTCGACGAACTCGACTGCACGGGTCTCCGGCGCGATCAGGGAATTCTGATTGCGGGTAAAAAAGCCCTGCACTTCTTCCGCGGTCACACTGACCGCAGACTCCGTCCCAGCGAGCGGGAACTGGATGCGCTGGACATCAACTTTTTGAAAAACCCGGCCGGCTTCTTCCACTTCCGCTTCACTCACTGAAACGGGAGCGCCGATGATATTCCTGATCCGCTCCAGCCGGAGGGAATCGCGGATCACTTCATCCAATTGCAGCTGGGTGAATCCCTTCGGACCGAGTTGACTTTCAATAAAGGCCGCGTATTTCCGCGGATCGAACTGCCCGTCCGTCGAAAACACCGGCAGCGTTTTGATCCGTTCCGCCACTTGCGTATCCGTGGGATGGATGCCCAGTTCTTTGGCCTGATGCTGCAACACTTGCAGGTTCCAGATGAATTCGCTCAGCGCCACATTCTCATTCTCCGCTGTTCCGCCGAGACTGCTGATCAAGTCGAGTTGTCCCATGGTGAGAGCCAGCCCGTAGTTCCGGATTTCGCGGTCGATGTCCGCCTGCGTCACATTGCGGCCATAGATCTGCGCGACGGAGTTGGGTCCCACGTTCCCGCTTTTGGTGTCGGGATTGTAGAGCCAGATGAATGCGATGATCGTGAGGATGGCGACGACCAGCATCATCACGCGTTGATTTTTGCGAAAAATATGGATCATGAAAAAAAGGGAATGCGAAACTGTTGATTTACGGGGCTGTTGTGATTAAAGCAGTTAAAAGATGAAAGCAAGCGTGTCCCCCCGCATCATGATGATTGCCCTCGCGGCCGTTGCCGGGGCGACCCTCCCCCTCGCGGCGCAGGACGTGCTGGTTCAAAAAAATAATCTGCGCAGCGAAGGCCAGGTTCTGGGTGTGGCCGACGGAAAGGTGAAGATCAAAATCGGCCCGGCCGAGACCAGCATCGCGCTGGATCAGGTCGCATCCGTAATCAAGGCGCCCCCCGCCGCCTACGAGAATGCTCTGGCGGAATGGCAGAAAGGCGACGGCAACAAAACCCTCGCCGTGCTCAAGCCACTGGTCGAGACCTTCCGTGGATTGCCAACGCCATGGGCAGAACGCGCCTCCGCCCTGCTGGGTGAAGTCTATCTTTCCGTGGACCAAGTTCCCGCCGCCGAGGCCGCCTTTACCGCGTTTCAGAAAGCCTATCCGGGAGCCGCTTCACTCTCAGACATCGGACTGGCCCGCCTGGCTGTCTCCAAAAAGGACTTCGCCGCCGCCAAAGCCAAACTCGCCCCGATCGTCGCGGAGGCGGCGAAAGTCAAGATGGCCGATTCGGGCAAGAGCGCGACCTATGGCCAGGCTTTTTATTTGATGGGCGTCGTCCGCGAATCCGAGGGGGCTTATCCCGAAGCCTTGCAGGATTACCTGAGTGCTGTCACGCTCTTCTACGAGGACAAGGCTGTTGTCGCGAAGGCGCAGGAGCGCGCCACTTTCCTCGCCACAGAAAAAAAAGCCATTGTCCCCTGATTAAATTTTTACATCCGCAACCATGAAGAAAACCCACCCCACCCTCCTCCACCGCATAATCACCTGTTCCCTCCTTTTCGCCGCAACCGCATCCCTCCGGGCCGAGGACGCCGCGGCCGGTGCCGCCCCAGAGTCCATGAGCATCCTGGAGACCATTCTTCACGGCGGCCCGCTTATCGTGATGATCTGGCTGGCCATTCTCGGCACCTCGGTCGTGATGGTCACTTTCATCATCCAGCTCTTCCTCACCATGCGCGACGAACAATTGGCCCCAAAGGCGCTGGAGGAATCCCTCGCCGCCACCATCGCAGCCGGGAACTATCAGGAGGCTTGGGAAATCTGTCGCGCCAACAAGGCCTACATCGCCAAGGTGCTGGGCGGTGCCTTGGAACGGCTCGGCCGCGGCAAGGACGCCGTGGAAAATGCCCTCATCGAACACGGCATCCGCGAGGCCCAGGAACTGAAAACCAAAAACAGCTACCTCTCGGTCATCGGCGTCATCGCCCCGATGATCGGTCTGCTCGGAACCGTCATCGGCATGATGGGTGCCTTCGCGGTGTTGGGCTCGTCGGGCGTCACGGATCCCCGCGGGCTGGCTCTGCGAATCGGTGAAGTGCTCATGGCCACCGCCAGCGGTCTCTTCATCGCTATCCCTGCCTTCATTTTTTACTATTACTTCCGCAACAGGGCCACCATCGTCATCGTTACCGCGGACGACAAACTCAACCGCCTGGTCGAGGACATCCCGTTCGAGGAGGTCTCCGGCATCAAGATCGGCGAGCACTTCGAAGCAGGAGCCGGCGCTCCTTCCCGCTCGGCCGGACAGTCCCGCAAGGTTTCCATGACGCTCACGACCAATTGTCCCGTTTGCAATGGAGCCATCCAGCCCGGACTCAACCCCTGCCCGCATTGCGGCGCCACCCTCGAGTGGGCGTGATTTTCGACAATGTCTGAAGGCGCCCCCAGAAGGAAAGGCAAGGCAGTTCGCAAGCCGGAGGCCGAGGCCGATCCGGAGTTTCAAATTGCTCCCATGATCGACATCCTGCTCGTGCTGCTGGTCTTCTTCATGTCCATCAGCTCCACCGAGGTGCTGCAATCGAACCAGGACGTCGATCTCCCCGTGGCCAAGGAAGCCAAGGACAAGCCGAAGAGCAATCCCGGCCAGGTCATCATCAACGTTCTATACAACAAGATCAACAATGCCACCGCGGTGGAGATCGACCAGCAGCAACTTCCCCCTTCCGAGATTCTGAAAAAGCTCCAATCCCAAGTCGCGCTCAATCCCCAGATCCGGGTTCTGGTCCGGGCCGACCGTGAAGTCCGTTACGAATTCATGCGCACTCTCCTGGAAAACATCGGCAAATCCGGCGTCGGCACTGTCACCTTCTCCGTCGTGGACAAGGAAGACCCCTCCAAGAAATCCTGATTCCTCTCAACCCATGACTCTCAACTCCTAAAATGGCAGGCGGCGGAACAAATGAAGATGGTGATGTGGGCTTTCAAATCGCCCCGATGGTGGACGTCGTGTTCGTTCTCCTGCTCTTTTTTATGGCCTCGGCCGGCTCGCAGGTCATTCCCAAGGAGCTCTCCATCAATCTTCCAAGCGGTCAGTCCCCGAGCAAACCCGGTCCTCCCGCCACGCCCTTCATCATCGATATCTCACCCACCGGGGTGGTATCTTCCAGCGGCAAAACCTACGATACGCCGACCAACAAGGAATTGCCGGCTTTGCGGGAACAGCTTAAGAGCAACATCGACAAGTTCGGCGACAAAGATCCCGTAATCATCCGTCCCGATCCGCAGACCAAGCAGGAACGCATCATCGATGTGCTCAATTCCGCCGCCGCAGCCGGGGTGAAGAATCTCACCTTCAGTTAGAGACAATCACTCGTCTGCGCGCACGTAGCGCCGCACTTCCATTTCCGGGGCTTCGAACACAACCTCGGAAAACACGAAATCGTCTTCGAAACGTGGAAGGAAAACGTCCCCCTCCACCTCGCGATTTACCAGCGTGAGCAACAACTCGCTGCACCGTGGCAGCAGCGCGGCATAAAGCTGGGCCCCGCCAATGACATAAAGTTCCCGTCCGTCACCGGGTTCTGAAACATCCGCCGGATCCCGGATCACCCGCACTCCGGGAAGATCCCCACCGCGCGTCAGCACCCAGTTTTCCCGGCCCGGCAACGGCTTGCCCAGCGAGTCGTAGGTTTTGCGTCCCATCAACACCACATGACCAAGCGTCGTCCGCTTGAAAAATTTCAGGTCCTCGGACAAATGCCACGGGATCTTTCCATCCGCCCCGATCACGCGATTCAGCGACATCGCCGCGATAGCCTTCATACCGAAATCGGCGCCTTGATTGCAGGATGGGGATCGTAACCCTCCAGGGTGAAATCCTCGAAGCGGAAATCCTCGATGTTCTTCACCTCCGGATTCAGCCGCATCATCGGCAGAGGCCGGCATTCGCGGGAAAGCTGCTCCCTCGCCTGCTCCAAATGATTCGAATAGAGATGCAGGTCCCCGAAGGAATGAACAAACTCACCCGGCTTGAGTCCGCAGACCTGCGCGATCATCAGGGTCAGGAGGGCGTAGGACGCAATATTGAAAGGCACGCCAAGAAACAAATCCGCGCTGCGCTGGTAAAGCTGGCAGCTCAACTCGCCATCCTGCACAAAAAATTGGAATAGCGCATGACACGGTGCCAGTGCCATCAAATCGATCTCCCCGGGATTCCACGCTGACACAATCAGCCGGCGGCTGTCGGGATTCTTCTTTATGTCTGCGATCACCTGCGCAATTTGATCGATTTGCCCACCGCCCGGCTTGCGCCAGTCGCGCCACTGCGCGCCGTAGACCCTTCCAAGGTCGCCCTTCGCATCCGCCCATTCGTCCCAGATGCTCACCTTGTTCTCCTGCAAATACCGCACATTGGTGTCCCCTTTTAGAAACCAGAGTAACTCGTAAACAATCGAGCGCAGATGAACCTTCTTCGTGGTCACCAGCGGAAACGATTCACGCAGATCGAACCGTTCCTGCGCCCCGAAAACCGAGATCGTGCCCGTGCCGGTGCGGTCGGCTTTGGGCCGGCCGTTTTCCAGCACATGACGAAGGAGGCGGTGATATTGCTGCATGATCGACCGCCAAATTGCCATGACCGGACGGGCGGCGGCAATTTCCGTCTGGTTTTTCTTTTTTGTGGCGCGCAAATCCACCCACCTCGCCTAAAATACACGCGATGTTTGAAGTCACCATCCTCGCCAGTGGCAGTGCAGGCAATGCCACCCTGATCCGCGGCGGCAGTTCGGCCTTTCTGGTGGACGC
>JBMOHI010000091.1:0-7025 GCA_049317925.1 Terrimicrobiaceae bacterium | reverse complement strand
GAGCCTGGCTCGGGGAAAATCTGCGCTCCGTGCGCGAGGCGGGAGTGGACGCCGAACATCTCGTCATCGACGGCGGCAGCACGGATGGCACGCGCGAAATTCTCGCCCGGCAGGACTTCGCCCGCTGGGTCAGCGAACCCGATGCCGGACAGACCGACGCGATCAACAAGGGCTTGCGGCAAAGCACCGGGGAAATCGTGGCCTATCTCTGCGCGGATGATTTTCTGGAACCCGGCACTCTCGCGCGTGTGCAGGAAGCGTTTCGGGCTGATGAAGGCGTCCAAGTGGTCTACGGGGACGCGTTTTTCCTCGAATCCGATTCCGGTTGGAAACGGCTGAAGCGAGCCGGGGAGTTTTCCGTGCCGCGGCTGCGCCGGGGGAATTTTCTTCTCCAACCCGCAGTCTTCTGGCGGCGGTCGGTCTATGAAAAATTCGGCGACCTGGATGCGACGCTGCAGTATTGCATGGATCACGAATACTGGCTGCGGATCGCGGCGGAAACGCGTTGGCATTATCTGCCGTCGCCCCTGGCCACCTGTCGCCTTCACGCTGATGCCAAAACCTCGCGGGCGCTGGCTGCAGCGTGGAAGGAGGCCGCCGTTATGCAGGCCCGATACGGCATCCGCTTCCGCCCCGCCTTGGATGCGCTCTGGATGCGCGTGGCCGGACAACACTTTTATCGCTTCAAGCGCACGGTGCTGGCCCGCGCAGGCAAGCGCTTCGTCAAACCGTCCGCCGAATGAAACCGCGCCTCCTCGTCATCGAGCTTCATCATCTGGGCGATGCTGTGATGGCCATTCCGTTTCTCCGCGCCGCCAGCGAAGAATTCACGGTGGGGATTTTTTGCACAGAAGCGGTGTCCGCCATGTTGAAATCGTTCGTTCCCGGAATCGAGACCTTCCCGGCCCGGGAAGGCTGGACGCCGAGAATCCTTCAGGCCGCCACCACGTTGAGAAAATGGCGGCCAGCCGTCACGGTTTCCGCCTGGAGCGATGCCCGCGTCCACCTCGTGGCCAGGCTTTCCGGAGCCACCCGCCGCATCGGGTTTCCCATGAATCCGACCAACTACTACGCCTCGCAAATCCCCTGGCGCAAGCGGCGGCTCGACCAGGGATCAGCCCTGGAAAATTTCGCGCAAAGAATCGGAATCCCGCTGCTGACCGATCGGCTTCAGCGGGACGACGCCCTTGAAAGCCATCTGGCCAACTGGCAGCGCATCGCCGCCGCCCTGAAGCTGAACCTCGCGCTGGATTTGCCTTGGTTCGATGTTTCGTCCCTGACTCCACCCGTGGAACTCCAATCCTTCCTGGCGGAACAGAAACACGCCGGACGCCCCCTTTGGGCCGTGCATGCCGGCGGACGGCTGGTGACGAAGCGCTGGCCGGTGGAACGTTTTGAGGCGTTGCTGCGGGATTTTTTTGCGAAGAAAAACCTGCCGGTTCTCATCCTCGGCTCGCCCGGCGAACCAATCCCCACCCCGGCTTCGGACTTGCAGCGGGCGTGGTCCTGTTCCTCCCATCGCGAGCTGGCCGCCCTGCTGAATTCCGCGGATGTGGTTCTTTGCAACGATTCCTATCCCGCCCATCTCGCCGCCGCCCTGGGCCGGCCGGTGTTTTCGATTTTCGGATCGGGAGAACCTGCCTGGTTCAGCGCCTACGGCAACAGGGAACGCGTGATTCGCAAACCCGCCTGCCCGCATCATCCCTGCATCGACCGGTGTGTGATGCCTTCGGCGGTTTGCCTCGAAGCGGTGAGCGTCGGGGACGTTATCCGTTTTCTCGAGCAGGGCGGGGAGCCGTGATCAGTTGGCGGGAACTTCCGACTTTTGGAAGGTGGGCACGATTTCCGCGACAAATTTTTTGAGCATGTCCTCGGTTTCCTGTTCGGATTTCCCGCCCTGACGTATCGAGTCTCCCACCATCGCGGTCACGAGCACGTAGGCCCAGCGATGATTTACTTTGTGGTAAACGCGATCCCAGCTTGTCCGTAGGATGCGCACCATGTGGTCAGGGGTGGTGATATCCTTGCCGACAAACCAATACATAAACTGCGAACGGATGGGCCGGAACACGCCGGGTTGGATTTCCACCGGACGGCTCAGGTTCAGATCGGTGACTTGCAGCGTCCGTCCGCTCTTGAGCGGCACGTCCACCTTGCCACCCGAGCCGATGACCCAGCCCTGGGCGGGCAGGCAGATCTCCGGCCGGTGGATGCTGCGCTTTTCGCCTCCGCTCAGAACGATCGAGCACATGATCGAATCACCGGAGAGGTTTGTGTAGCGTTTGCGCACGATCTCCGTGTCGCCGGGAAGGATGCGTTTTTCTGCGTCGGAAGTCTCTTCATCTGTTCCTAAAAAATCCCCCACCCAGTCGGGCAATTTCATCACCACCCCGGGCTCGGAAATGGTGTTGAGGTCCGACGCCTTGAGGCAAAAGACGATCGTGACCGCCGTCGCGGCCAGGGCGACCAGCAACCGCGCCACGAATCCGCCGGGCGAGAGGCTGCGAAGGGCCTTGCTGCCGGGAGGCGGCGGAATATCAGCGGTGGGTGCGGCGGTACTCATCGGCAACTCGGTTTTCTAATAGACATCCTGCACTTTGCCGTTCGGCGCAACCGAATCCGTCCTGCTGCGCCCGGCCGGCGGGGCCGGAGGACGATTAAAGCGGTTCCACAAGCCGGGCCAGTCGATGTTGAGAAACTTCGCCAGTCCGATCATGCCCATGATCGCTACGGCAAAGACCACATAACCCGAAAGCATGTGGAAAAAACTCGGATGATCTTCGGTGCCGATGGCCACGCCCGGCCCTAGAATGATTGTGCCGAAGGTCAGCATCATGATCCGGCCCAAGTTGCCCAACACGGCCAGGGGCATGGAGGACAAAAAGATGATCCACTTTTTCCAGAATCCCTGGACGGCAAACTGCCCGTAGAGCGCGGAGACCATCATCAAAGCGAAGAGCGAACGGATTCCGCTGCAAGGATCAGCCACATCCACCGAGAAAAGGTCACCCATCGGACGCCGGGTCAATGGATCCGCGGCGGACAGAATCGCCGTGCCGCTCAAGGTGGAGTGAACCCCGAGCAAATTGAGGGTAAACACGCTGGCCTTGGACATGACCACCCGGAGCGGAAACGCAATGTTGTCCCCCAGAAAAAGCAATGGCCACATGAACGCAAGAAACATCCAGGGAAAGGCCAGCGCCTTCATCCAACCCCAGCCGAAGAACAAAATGATCAATCCGGCAATCAGGATCTGAGCGCTGATATAGCCGAAGTAGACGATGTCGGCCTGATAGCCGAACCAGAAAATCCACAACGCCACCAGAACCGGCACCAGGCCAATCCACGAACCCCGCACGGGCAGCACGGCTAACTTTTTGCGCTGGAAATAAATGATCCCGGCCGCCGCAAAAGGCACGAGCATGCAATGCTGCCAGTCCTCCAGCTTCCACATGTTCCGCGCGAAGGTGAAAACCGGAACGCGCAACTCATTATACCCGGCGGAATAGCTGATGAAGCCGAACAGAACGGCCACGATTACCGCGATGGCCGAGGCCGAGGCGATGATTAACCAGGGGGCGGATCTCAGCCGCGCGGAATTTGGCAACACGCTTGCACACTCGCGGAGAACCCGCGAAATTTCAACGCCAAAGCCGCCCGCCGGTTTTCTTCCGGAACACTCCACATGCCCCCATCACCAGAACCAAAAAAGACCGCACTTCCCCTGCTTCTCCTGGGCGTAGCCGCACTCGCTCTCCTCGCGGCGGACTGGTATTGGCTCTATAAACCCGCCGCCGGCCAGGTCTCCGGAGACACCCTCATCCATCTGATTTTTGCGCGCAATGCCGCAGACGGACGACCCTTCGAGTTCAACCCGGGCTTTCCATCCCGCGCCCTCACTGCGCCGCTATGGAACTGGCTTCTGACGCTGGCCGGGGTGGTGACGGGCACCGTTAAAGATCCGGAGGCCTTTCTGCTCATCTTCCGGGTGCTTTCGCTGGCGGTGCTGGCTCTGGCCCTTCGTCTCGTTTGGGGACTCTCCCGCCAGCTCGGCGCGACCACCATCTGGACCGCGGCGGGAGTGCTGGTCGTTCTGACCAATCCCTCGACGTTTTACTGGACCGCGGCCAATCCCATGGAAACCAGCGGCGCAGTCTTACTGACCCTGGCTTTCATTTGGTGGGCGGGCTGGACGGTCCGGGATCCCGGCTTCTGGCGCTGGGTGACGGGTGGCGCGCTGACCATGGCCGGATTTCTCATGCGGCCGGAACTGCTCGTCTTCGGCGGCCTGAGCGGACTGGCGGCCGGTTGTTTGACACCCGTCAGGCAGTGGAAGAACGCCCTTGGCTATCCCTTGGCGCTGGCCGCTGGCCTGGGTGCCTGGACTCTTTTTTTGAGGGCTTCGGGCCTCGCGGTTCTTCCCAATGCCGGCAGCGCCCGGCGCCTGATGCTGCTGCTGGAAGATGCCTCATCGCTGCCTGTTTTTTCGATTCCGTATTCGCCCGATGCGGCGATCTTCCTCGCGTTGTTCGCCCCGCTCGTTCTCGGGGCGATTCTCTTGCTGCGCGATTCCCGGCCCTTCGCACGGGCCGCCGCCCTGGCCGGCTTGCTCATCGCCGCATTCTGCTTGTTCTTCTTCACATTCTATTTTTACACGACCTGGCAGGGACGCTATTTGCTTCCTGCCGTATTCGCCGTTGTTCCGCCCGGCGTGGCGGGACTGAGCCAGGCCTTCCGGGCTTGGAAACCTCTCCATGTCAGTTTGGGCGCGGTGGGCTATGCAACCCTGCTTGCCATCCTGTTGATCCGGCCTCTCGGCGTTTACGCCGATGCGCCACGGCAGCGGTCGCTGCTACGGCCGGCTTATGTCCAACCTGGACCCGATGACCGGCGAATCCTGGTGCAGGAAATTCAGAGTGCCTATTTCTATCCGGAACTTTTTCATGTCTGCACCGAAGGATTGATCGGGCTGGAATCTCTGGAGGCGAGGCGTCGCGATCTCTCGGTGTTGGAGTTTATCCAGGAACAACAACCCGATCTCATCGGCCTGGGCCGCTATCCGCTCAAAGATCCGGAGGATGTCGTT
The DNA here is from genome assembly GCA_049317925.1 of Terrimicrobiaceae bacterium. GTDB lineage: Bacteria > Verrucomicrobiota > Verrucomicrobiia > Chthoniobacterales > Terrimicrobiaceae > CAMASH01. The sequence continues at coordinate 1,939 of JBMOHI010000091.1, read as the reverse complement.
GCGAAAATCCGTGAGGCTGCAAGCGCGGGTTCCGGTCTCAGCCTGCCGGGCCTGGATCTCGTTTTTCTCGGACCGATGGAAGGCTGCGGGCCGGTCTTCAGAGTTCGGAAGGCTCCCAGCCTGCCGCAGTGAGGTCGGCGAGCCAGGCTTCCACCAGTTCCGGTTCGCGCGGGCCCACAGTTTTCAGGTCCGCGAGGATTTCGTAACAACGGCGGAGATTGGCGCAGATATTCCTCGCGCCGCCGTCGAGGGTCAGTTGCTCCAAAGCGGACGCGACCTTTTTGCTGTAGAGATAAACCGGCACCTCCAGCTCCAGATCCGAGAGGAGATCGTGCGGGTTGCGGATCTGTCTGACGTCCGGGGCATGAAAGGACACCTTCCCGCCGCAACTCCACAGCACGCGCTGCGCCACCAGGCCGCGCCAGATGTCGGTCGCGCGAAACGTGCAAAAGGCCGGCAGATACAGAAGCGGGAAAACTGCCCGGAAAAAGGTCGTGTTCTGGCTGTTGAAAGGACACCAGGTTTTCTCCCCCAGAACCACCGGCCCGCGCTTTCGAAAAGCTGGCGTTTCCGTGTGCATCAGCCGGTAGATGGCATCCACATCCGGGCATTCGTCCACCAAGCCCTGCTGAATCGGGCAGGGCAACGACGATTCCGTCAGGCCAACCCGCCCGTCGGCCATGGATGCCTTCGCCAAGTCCAGGGGAAACCCACGGGGATAAATGAAGTCATCACAGAAAAGCGCATAGGCATTAGCCCAACCCGGCCGGTCAAAAAGTGCCCCCGAAATCCTGGGATTCCGCACCTTCCAAAAGGATTCTAGCGGCAGGTTGTCATCATCGGTTTCCACAATGACCTCAGCTCCTCCCGCCACGGCCTGAAGAAATCCGATATTTTTCCGGACGTAGGAGTTTTCCGGGCAGAGCGCAGCATAATGAAAGGGCAGGCGGCGCTGGGATTCGATATCCAGAAAATCGCATCCTTCGATGTGAAAATCCGCCGGACTCCGGCGGTCACCCGCGACCAGAAACGTCCATCCTGTCGCGCGGCTGCCTTCGGCCAGGGCCTGAAGAATCGGATTCGGCCCCGAGATGCTGGTGACGACAAGCGATGTTTTCATAAGCGCGGAGACCGTCCCGAAACCCTCAATCCTGTATAGTGCACCAGCGTTTCCACCGCATTGCGCAGGGCCCCCTGGCAAACCCTGGGCGACGGGGCTCGATAAATAATTGGCACCTCGATCCAGCGGCGGTCGCGCAGGAGATGGCGGACTTCCGTTTGATAAAAATGCGCCTTCGATCGCAGCGGATAGGCCACCAGTTTTTCCACGACATCCCGGCGAAAGCCCTCGTATCCCGAGGTCACGTCCCGCAGCTTTGACCCCAGAAAGACCTGGGCGGCCCATGAACCCGCCAGCGAGAGAAAAATCCGTGAGAAGGGCGAGCCCCGCATGGAACCACCCGGCACGAAGCGGCTGCCAAACACACAGTCATTTCCCGCCGCCAGCCCTTTCAGGAACTGCGGCAAGGCTTGGGGGTCGTGGGAAAGTCCGGCATCCATTTCAATGATCCACTCATAGCCTGCGGCCAGCGCGGCGCGAAAGCCATTCAGATACGCATCGACAACATTGCGATTCTGCGGCGACCAAACCAGGGAATAGCGCGAATCGGTCTGCCCGAGCGTTTCGCAAAGCCCGCGGGTTCGGTCTACCGAAACGCCATCCACCACCAGAAAAACATGACCGCCCCCCAGATCATCGAGACTTCGGGACAGGGCCGCGACGAAGGGCGCGAAGTCCGGCTCTTCGTTCGCCATCGGAACAACCACACACCACTTCGCGAAGGTCTCCATGTTGGAAGCGCTGCCTCTAGCATCTCGCCGCCGGGGAACAAAGACCTTTCGGGCCAACAGCTTGATTGGACATCCCGCCATCCCGCGC
>JBMOHI010000090.1:0-7037 GCA_049317925.1 Terrimicrobiaceae bacterium | reverse complement strand
CGTTCGCTCGATTTCGAGTCGAGTGCCTTCGACCGGGCTCAGCCACCCTTCCTTTTACTCGTCGATCAATACCGGGACCTGAAGATTATCTGCTTTGGACCCAAACGAATCGTCAATTTCTTATCGTCGACGCAATCCTTTCTACTATGGGCCGGCCCCGGCCGGGGGCAAGGAAAAATAGGCTGGATAGAGCGTGCGAAGGCTAATCCCGAAAGATAAAAAGTGCACCAGTCAACGCGGCTCCCACGGCAAACAATGCCCATGTCTCGGAAACGAAATAGGGAAACCCCATCAAGGCGATGCCGATGACGACGGGCTTTAACAGGCTCGATTTACGGCCATAGACAAAGGCTGCCATCCCGATCGAACCGAAGACGATGGCACCAAAGAGGGCGGCCGGAGTGGGCATGAATCAACCTACACCGTCCCGGCCCGGGCCGGGCTGATTCTTTTTCCCGGAAGATTCACCCGGGCGGGTGTTGCTGGAGGTTGTGATTCCGGACTTTGAAGCGCTGGACCAGATCGCCCGTGCGGAGGTTCGTCACGGTGATCTCGTCGCCATGGAAGCCGAGTCCGCCGAACTGCTGCAGGGCGTTGAAGGCGGTATCAAGGATTCCGAGTTTGACCGAATCGGTGACTTGGGACTGGGCGTTCAACAATTCCAGAACGCAGAGGCCATCGCCGCGCAGGAGTCGCGGTTTCCAGATCAGACAGACCGTTTGCTGCGTTTCCGGATCGGAGAGGCGGGTCAATTCCTGCGTGGTCAGACGCTCAACCAAAAGGAGCGCGCCAAAGAGTGCGGCCAATAACAGGATACCGGGGAGAATCTTCGGCAAAACTCTCATTAAATACGGGTTTTAGTAGGTGTCGGCCAGCGAGAGCGTGGTGAGGGCCTGGCGGATTTTCTCCACGGTCATTTCGGTCCGGGTGTGGATGCGAACGGTGCGTGGTTCGCCGGGATAGAGATCGAAATAGTTATCGGCGGCCTGGTGGGGAATGCCGGGGAGTTCGAACTGGACCCGGTGTTGGAATCCGCGGGAGGAAAATCGCAATTCAAATTTCTGATTGCTGATGCGCTTCACCGCGGTGGTGATTCGGGTTCGTGGCAGTTCCATGAAACGCGGGGCGGTAAGGAAGACGGTGTCCTCGGAGACCTGGCCGTCTTTGGTTACGAGGTGAATGCGCAGATACATGTTGCGTGCACCATGGGTCTCGAGTGCGGACTGGTAGTCGAGTGTGATTTGACGTTTAGCCTGCCCGTAGCGCAGGGTGACAACTTTTTTTCCGGATTCGAGGATCCGTCCGTCGAGATGAAACAGGGTCCAGCTCAAGCGGGCGGTGACCGGTTGCGGGACATCGCTTACGGTGTGGAGGTGGACGAGGCGGATGGTGCTTTTGACCGCGTTGCCAATGCCGGTGACTTCGTCGCCGGGGATTTGGGCGGACACGAGGACGGGGGCGAAGAAGCGCTTGGCCGCGTAATGGAGGGCTTTCCATTTTCCGCCGAACTCGAGGCTGCTCCATGAGAAGACCGGCCAGCAGTCGTTAAGCTGCCAATAGAGCGCACCCATCGTGCAGGGCATGGAGCGACGGAAGTGTTCGATCCCGACTTTCATGCAATGGGCCTGGTTGAGTTGGGAGAGATAGGCCAGTCCGGCATAGTCGCGGGGCAGGCGGTAGAGACGCGAGACGTAGTCGAGAATGATGAGATTGCCTGCGGCGTTTTTTTGATGGTTCTCCATCGCGGGGCCGAAGACGTTGAAATCCTTCGGATCGCAGAATGTGGCGGCGACTTCGGGAGAGCTGTAGGACTGCATGCCGAACTCGGAACAGAAGCGGAACTTTTTTTCCTCGTAGCGTTTGACCGGATGACGCGCATGCCAGACGTCCCAGAAATGGCTGTCGCCGGCGGACTCGCTGTTGTGACCTTTTTCATAGCCCTCGGGATTATGCGGCGAACTGGGCCAGTAGGGGGTCACGCCGTCGTATGCGGCCACCGCGGCCGGAAGGATGCGGTAGAAGATGTCTTCGTAGGCACGTTTGCGCGCGCGGGTTTTGAGGATTTCCTGCGGCATCTGCTCGATCTCGTTATTGCCGCACCAGAGAGCAAGGGAGGCGCGGTTTGCCAGACGGGCCACCTGGTATCCGGCTTCGGCCCGGACAGAGTCGAGAAAGGATTTGTCGCCTGGGTAGAGGGCGCAGGCGAACATGAAATCCTGCCAGACGAGCAGGCCCTTCTCGTCGCAAAGATCGTAGAAATCGTCGCTCTCATAAACGCCGCCGCCCCAGACCCGGATCATGTTCATGTGGGCGTCGGTGGCGCTGGTGAGCAGATTGTCGAGAAAGCCGCGGCCGGCTTCGTTGACGAAACTGTGGGCCGGAATCCAGTTCGCGCCCTTGGCAAAAAGCGGGCGCCCGTTGACGACGAACTGAAAGCTCTCGCCGAATTCATCGGCATGACGGTCGAGCGCGATGGTGCGCAGTCCGATCCGTTCGCTCCAGGTGTCAAGAACCTCGCCGTCATGGACGAGTTCCAGATCAACGGTGTAAAGCGGCTGGCCGCCGTGGCCGTGGGGCCACCACAATTTTGGATTTCGGATTTTCGATTTTCGATTTTCGATTGAGGCGACGACCTTGCCCTCTATGGAAACGGTGCCGCGGATTTTTCCCGGACCTCTTATTGCAAGGCGCGGGGTGACGGTGAGTTCCACGCCGTCCTTGCGGTGATCCTGGGTGATTTGGACGGACTCAATCCGGTTTGCGGACCACGCTTCCAGCCGGATGGGTTTATAAATGCCGCAGGTGGCAAAGCGGGGACCCCAATCCCAGCCGAAGGAACATTGCTCCTTGCGCAGCAGGGAGCTGCCGCCGACGGAATCGTTCCATTCCGGGTAGTCCGTTGGTTTTTTGTGCGCCCGGATGTATTTCATCGGACTGGCGAACGAAATCTCGAGGGTGTTCTTTCCCGGTTGAACCGACTTCGTGATATCGAAACGGTGCGCGACGAACATGTTGTCCGTGCGGGCGATCCGGCGACCGTTCAGTGTGATGGTCGCGAGGGTATCGAGTCCCTCGGCCACGAGGTCGAGATGTTCGTGCGAGCCTGGCGGAGCCTGGAATTCGCATTGATAGGTCCAGTCGCGTTCCTCGATCCATTGCAAATCCTTCTCGTTCGAGCCCCGGAAGGGATCGGGAATCAGCTTGTGGCGGAGAAGGTCGGTGTGGATGCACCCGGGCACCCGGGCCGACAATCGGCGCGGGGAACCGGGGGCGACAAAGGTCCAGCCTTGGGAGAGAGGGGTGATTGATTTCAATTGGTAAACCGTTTGCTGAGCAGGATGGAAAATCTTTGTTTCTCCATTCCCCGCGCAGCGCGAATCAAAATGCGCGGCGGGGTGGACGTAAAGCTCCTTCGAGCCGGAAACAGGCGCTTTTCTTTTTCCCCGGGTGCGTTATGGATGGGAGGTATGTTTATCCCTGTTCCTCACCTGATTGTTGAACCCGATGATGGTGTCTCTCCGGTGCGTGATTTTATCAACACCGCCAAAAAATCGCTGCTGATCAAACAATTCACCTTCTCCGAGGAGACCCTGCTTCAAGCGGTGGTGGATCGCAAAAATGCCGGCGTGGATGTCCGGATCATGCTCAATCCGAAACGCTCCGGCGGCGACCGGGCCAACGATGACACCTACGACTTTTTCAAGAAGAACGGGGTCAACATCCAGTGGGCGAATCCGAAATTTTACGTCACCCACGAAAAATCCATCGTGGTGGACGGCGAGGCCGCCTTGATTGCGACGTTCAATCTGTGCACGAAGTATTTCACGCTGACGCGCGACTACGGGATCGTCACGCAGGATCCCGCGCGGGTTGCGCAGGTGGTTGAGGGATTCAATGCCGACTGGGAACACCGGGACTGGCTGCCGGGTGAGGGTTCGGGCCTGCTCTGGAGCAATGCCAACTCGCGGGCGCACATGGCGGCTTTCATTGATTCGGCCAAGCACCGTATTGATGTGCAGCATCCGAAGTTCGTCGATGCCGTCATCACCGACCGGCTCATGGGCGCGGCGGAACGCGGTGTGCACGTGCGGGTGCTGTGCGGCGGCAAGCATGGCATCTCCGACTGGGATATTCTCGACACGTTTTCCTCGCTGCGGGTGCTCAAACGTTTCGGAGTGAAGGTGCACAAACAAAAGAACTTTCGCCTTCATGCCAAGTTGATCATTGCCGACAACGAGCACGCACTGGTGGGTTCGATGAACATCGACCGCAGCGCCTTTGATCTCCGGCGCGAATTGGGCACGACGATCAAGGATGAGGGCGTGGTCAGGCGGCTCATCCAGACGTTTGAAACCGACTGGGATTCGTCCCACAGCTACGATCCGCCCGATCCGCTTGATCCGGCCAAGCACAAGGAGGAGACGGATTTCCCGCACGACAAGGATTTGCAGCATGAGTAGGTGGCCATTGGTCAATCGTCATTGGTCATTTGCGGTCGTCGGGAAAATCACGAATGACCATTGACCGATGACCAGTGACCAACCCCGCGTTTCCCTTTTCGAGCTAGCGCTGACCTTCAACCACATCGCCCTGGCCTCGTTCGGCGGCGGACTTTCCGCCTGGTCGCGCGAGGTGGTGGTGGTGGAAAAGAAGTGGATGACCGAGGAGGAATTCCTCAGCGCACTCACCATGTGCCGCATCCTTCCGGGAGCCAATCAGGTGAATCTGGCGGTTTTTGTCGGGAACAAAATGGGCGGGGTGCCCGGCGCGTTCGCTGCGATCTTCGGACTGACCCTCGTTCCTGTTCTGATCGTGCTGGCGATGGGATACGGATATTTTGCCTATAACGATGTTCCTGCACTTGGAAGCATCCTGAAAGGCGCGGCGGCGGCGGCGGTGGCATTGACGTTATCGATGGCCATCAAAACCGGTCAGAAGTGTCTCGGTAGCCCCGTTGCGATCGCACTCTTCCTCGCGATCTTCGTCCTCAACGGCGTCTTCCGCACTTCGTTGCTGCACTGCCTGGCACTTCTGGCGCCGCTGAGCCTTCTCTGGGGCTGGCCGAGGAAAGGGAAGGAGGCGAAATGACCTCCGACTCACCGGGCGCGGGAATCACGTTCTATCACATCCTGATGCTGTTCGCGTCGCTGTCGCTCATGTCCATCGGCGGCGGCAACACGGTGATTCCCGAGATGCACACGAAGGCGGTTAACAGTTTCGATTGGATGACGGACAAGCAGTTCGCCGACATTTTTGCGATCTCGCAGGCGGCGCCGGGACCGAGTATTCTCATTGTCACGCTGGCGGGATACAAGGCGGGCCTGGATTGCGGGGCGCCATTTGGCCCCGTGATGGCACAAGTCCTTGGAGTCTTCGGAGGCCTTCTCGCGACTTTGGCCATGATGGTTCCGGCCGGCATTGTGGTTTATCTTGTCGCGCGGGTCTGGGAGCGCGCGAAGGATTCGGCGTTCCGTCATGCGATCGAGAAAGGCTTTGCTCCGCTGACGGTCGGCCTCGTCCTCGCGAGCGGCTACGTGATGAGCAGGGCCGCGGATCACGACTGGCGGGCTTATTTGCTGACGGCGGTTTGCACCGGCATCTTTATCACCACCAAGACGAATCCACTGATCGTGGTGGCACTTGCCGGAGTGCTGGGTTACTTGAATCTGGTTTGAACGGACGCAAATCGTAAAGGGCGCCGATGCCGGTCAATGGCGGATCGGCCGGGGGCTTGGCCGTCGAATAATCCATTTGGCGCAGCGCCAGCCAATCGGCATCGAGCGCGCCCGCGGAGACCCGCCAGTCGGTTTGGCCGTCGAGAGAACCCTTCAAAAGCGCGAGCTTGTCCTGGAACGCGAGTCCGTGGCTCCAGAGGTGTCCCTCGTACCCGCAAACCACTTTCCGGCCGAGGAGAATGAGGGGGTGATTGTAATCGGGCACGCAGGCGAAACGTGCGGCAGGAGGGATGTCCGCGACGGCATGTCGCCAGGCGTCTACTTCCGAGCGCCGCGCGATGCCGTAGCCGTGGCGGGCATCGAGTCCCCCGGCCAGAGAAACCGCGCCTGAAAAAAACAGAACAAAGCAAATCGCGGCGCGGGCGGGAAGCTGCAGCCCGGAGATCAGATTGGTCCAAAGGTAAGGCGCAACGACAAGCCAGCTCCACATCATCAACTTCATGTTGTCCCACTCCCACGGGGTAAACACGACCACGCAGCAAATGAGAAAGATCAGCAGCGCGCTCCCCACCAGACAACGCGCCTCGGCATCCTTGTTCCGCGCGACAACGATGGCCAGAGCAAGAACAACCGGCAGAGTGAGGCCGAAGTTCCACAGCAGGGCCATCCAACCTTTTCCCTCGACGATCCAACCGGGTGCCAATCGCAGTCCGGACGAGGCGGAAAAGAATCCCGTGACGAGAATCACGCAGACCGTCGCCGGCACAAACGCCCCGGCAAGAAGCTGCAGCAGCCTCCGCCGCGCCGCCCTCCGTGCCAGGAAAATCGCCGTCAGGATCAGGCTCAAAAACAAAAACGCGTGGAAATTGAAAAGCGGCAATGCGGCGTAGAGAAGAATTTGCAACCAGGCGGGCACGATGCGTTTTCCGCTGCGGAAAAACTCCTCCCGCCACGCGCAAAGCAGGAGTAATCCAGCGGGGAGCGCAAACAGAAGTCCACGCTGGGTCACAAACATGGAGAGGAAGAAATTCTTCCACGTCACATCGCGCTGGAAGTCTTCAATTTGCAGGGTGCGGAGGGCGGCAAAACCCAGCAGACCGCCATTGCAAAGGAAGGCCGCCACACCGAACGCGCCGCCCCAGCGCCAAAGAGCATAACCCGTGAGGGCCGCGCCTCCCAGTCCGGTCCAGACCAAACCACGAATGGTGTCGCCTCCGCAGATCTCAAAGAGGCTGTTGAACAAGTCCGCGCCGAGCGGATAGCTGAGCGGAACTCCGGAAAGAATCGGGCTTTCCGGCCAGAACGGTGCCCCGCTGGCGAAATAGCGGATGAAGTTCAGGTGCAGGGACATGTCGCCCAGAT
>JBMOHI010000089.1:0-7466 GCA_049317925.1 Terrimicrobiaceae bacterium | reverse complement strand
TGATGAGCGCACTCATGGTGGGGGTCAGTTCGTCGTGGGGATTGTGGCCCGGGCGGAGGTTTTCGGTGAAATAATCCGGTTTCACCAACTTGCCGATGTCGTGAAAATAGGCGCAGACACGGCTCATGGTGGGATTGGCCCCGACGGCTTCGGCGGCGGCCTCGGAGAGATTGGCCACGGCCAGGCTGTGATGATAGGTGCCGGGCGCTTCCAGGCTCAAACGCTTGAGCAACGGATGGTTCATGTCGGACATTTCCAGCCAGGAAATGTCGGTGGTGATGCGGAAAAGATTTTCCAGGATGGGCAGGATGCCGCTGACCAGGATGGCCGTGCCGAAGCCGGTCGCGATGGCGGCCAGACTCTGGTAACCGATCATTTTCCAATCGGTCAGGCCGATGGACTCCAGAACGATGGGGCCGATCTGTCCGAAGGCCGCGGCCAGAATCCAGGTGGCAATGCCGACATAAACGCCCGCCCGGATGAGGCGGCTGCGGCGGCGCACCTGAATGGTGACATAGACGGCGATGAAGCCGGTGATGAGGGAAATGACAAGGAAGATGGGGTCGATGCGGCCCACCAGAAGCGCTCCCCACAAACTGGAGAAGACGGCTGCATAGAGGCCGTGATTTTTCCCCAAGAGGACCGAAAGCACCAGGGGGGCAAAGGCATAGGGGACGAGCAGCGGGACAAGTTGCAGATCAATCCGGCCCATGGCCGCCTGGGCCAGGACGATCTTGATGGCGGCGAGCTGGAAAAGCAGCACCCCGAAAACGAGGGTGAGCCGCGAATTGGAGCGCAGCGTGTCAGGGTGATTGATCCAGAGCTGGGCCACCGCGGTGACAAAAATCAGCAGACAGAGAAGAAATTTCTTGGCCGGTTCTTCCTGATGACCAGTGAAAATCAAGAGGGCCAGTCCGCCGACGAAGGCCGCCAGGATGAGGGCACGGACGGGCCAGCCGCATTCGAGGGCTTCGGTCAGGTCGCTTTCGGTGACGGTTCGGCGGGTTTTCCCGCAGGCCATGCCCTTTTCGACCAAGCGACGGCGTTGGAAGAAATTCCACATTGCTTCAGAGGGTGAACATAACGTTAAAAGCGGCTCTCCTGCAACCCACGATGCTCGCGGTAGGCGTGAATGATGGCCTGGACCAGCGGATGCCGGACCACATCGACCTCCTCGAAAAAGTGAAATCCAATGCCCTCGACACCATTGAGCGCGTCGACAGCCTCGATCAATCCGCTGCGTTTGTTGCGGGGCAGATCGATCTGGGTGCGGTCACCGGTGACGACACATTTTGAATCCGGTCCGAGGCGGGTGAGAAACATGAACATCTGTTCCGTGGTGGTGTTCTGGGCCTCGTCCAGAATAACAAAAGCCTGGCTGAGCGTGCGGCCGCGCATGTAGGCCAGGGGGGCGATCTCGATCACGCCGCGATCCATGAATTTCTGGATCTCCTCAAGATCGAGCATGTCATACAACGCGTCATAGAGCGGACGCAAATACGGGAGGATTTTTTCCTGCAGGTCACCGGGCAGAAAACCGAGGGCTTCGCCGGCCTCAACCGCCGGACGGGTCAGAACGATGCGGCTGACTTTTTCCTGCTTGAGGGCGGAGACGGCCATAGCCATGGCCAGGTAGGTCTTGCCCGTTCCGGCCGGACCCACGCCGAAGGTGATGTCGCGGGTCTGGATCGAACGCAGATACGCCTTCTGTCCCTCGGTCTTGGGCACGATGGGCGGCTTGCGCGAGGAGGTCTGGATGCGGAGTTCGAGCAGGCGTCCGAGATCGTCGCCGCCATTTTCCCCCGCGGCATGCAGGGCGTAGTGAAACTCGTGGCGCCGGATAGGAACGCCGTTCTTGCGGGCCGCGTCGAGCTGGGCAAAGACCTTGCGTGCGCGGGTCACGCCATCGGGCCCGCCTTCGATGCGCAGCCACCCGTCGCGCGAAGTGACCCTGACATCGAGGGCGGATTCGAGTTCGCGCAGCAATTTGTCCTCCCCGCCGTAGAGAGCCTGCACGGCGCGGGCGTTCTCGAACTCCAGCGTGAACGTCTCGGAATTACTTGTAGCCATAGACGAGCGCCCAATTGGAACGCTCCTGCGGGGACTTCTCCACCGTGACAATGGCATAATACGTACCGGTCTTTGCCGGGACAATCTTGGCGCCGGCAAAACGGCCTTTGACCCAGAAATCGCTCTCGGCCAGTTTGCCTGCGGCATCATAGATATGCACGGTGACAACCGCCCCGCGGGTGTCGGTTCCCGTCCAGAACCAGTATTCGTTGCCTTTGAAAAGCTGGGCGGTGACGGCTTTTTGGTCTTTCACCCCGAGGTCGCCTCCCCAGGCGTCCTCACGGACGGTGAAACCTTGTTTCACATAAGGTGAGGCCGCCTCCTGGGCAAAGGAGAGCGCGTCGTCGACGGAGGCCAAGGCCACCGGGAGAAGGGCGAGGACCGCGAGCAGAAGCAGGATGGTTTTTCTCACAGCTTAATTCTCCTCCGCAGTGATGCTGGCGACGATTTCATTGGTCAGCTTGTTGATCTTCTGGACGGTGGCCAGGGGGATGCCGCCCTTGGTGATGAGGGGCTTGATGTCGCGAAGGAGTTTTCGCACCTGGATGACCAATTCCTCTTTTTTCAAACGGGCATTGCGCATTTCGTCAATGCGGCGACCGAAATAGTTGATCAACTCGGGCTGGTTGAGCAGTTCCGCGCCATCCGGGGTGTAATTTTTCCCCACGATGGATGTCAGAACCTCGGTGCCGCGGATCCAACCGCCCAGACTCACGAGTTGGGCGAGGTCGTCGTCGCCGAGTTCCTCCATCGCGCCGCGGACGTCCTGTAAAGCGCCATCGAGTTCGGCCCGGGTGCCTTTCCAGTTTTTCGCATCGGCTTTTTCCGTGATGCTTTTGCTGCGGGAGATGACCGCTTTGCGCACATTGATGGCATCGGCCAGAGTCAGGACTTCCTGCCCGATCTCCTTCACCTTCTCGGAGTCCTCCGCTTCCACCGCGACAAAACCATCCGCAATGATGGTGCCGAGGAGCAGGGCGACCTGGGCGCGGTTGCCGGTGCTTTTTCCGAGGTTATCCCGCATCTCCGCCTTCCAATTGGGCGAACCCAGCTTGTCCAGAACGTTGAAAATCTCGCTCGGCACAGGCACGAGGACATCGTCAACGGCGGCGGCCGGGAATTTTGACAGGTCAATAGTCTGAGGCGGTGCCTGCCCGAAGGCATTCACCAAGGCAAGTCCGCAAAGGACAACAGGAATCAAGCGTGGCAGCATGGGAAAAAATTAAGCTTCGCGTGGGGCGGTGGCCCCTTTAATCGTCAATAAGGCGAAAAACGATCGTATCATGAGATGAATCTTCAAAGAATACAACACCTTCTTGACCAGGCCGGCAAGCAACGTCTGCTGGTCATCGGCGACGTCATGCTGGACGAATTCGTCTGGGGAAAAGTCTCCCGCATCTCGCCCGAGGCCCCGGTTCCGGTCGTGGAGGTCCAGAGCGAGTCCAGTTATCCCGGCGGCGCCGCCAACGTGGCCCGCAATCTTCGGCCCTTCGGTAAGTCGGTGCAAATCAGCGGCGTGGTCGGTTGTGATTCCCATGCAGCCCGGCTGAAAACCCTCCTGGCCGAGGAAGGCATCGCCACCGACGGGCTCATCGAAACCCCCGAAATCCCCACCATCGTCAAAACCCGCATCATCGCCCGTCAACAGCAGGTCGTCCGGGTCGACCGCGAGCGGCGGGTGGCCATTTCTACCTCCACGCTGGACGCCGCCTGCGAGCGCATCGCGGAATTGTTGCCCGAGGTGGACGGGGTGATCTTCGAAGACTACGGCAAGGGGTTTCTCTCGCAGGATTTCGTGGACCGGGTCAGCGATCTGGCCGTCCAGTCGAAAAAAATCATTACCGCCGACCCCAATCCCGGCAATCCGCTCCACTGGAGAGGCATCACCACCCTCAAGCCCAACCGCTCCGAGGCTTTCGCCATGGCCGGACGGACGGACCACGGCGCGGCGGACGATCCCCTGACCGATACTCCCCTCCTCGAGATCGGAAAATCGCTGCTCGAAAAATTCCGCATTCCCTCGCTCCTCGTCACCCTTGGCGAACACGGCATCATTCTTTTCGACCGCGGCCAGCCGCCCTACCACACACCAACGCGCGCCCAGGAGGTCTTCGACGTTTCCGGCGCGGGCGACACCACCATCGCTCTGTTCACTGTGGCGCTGTGCGCCGGGGCCACCTTGCAGGAAGCCGCCGAAATCGCCAATCACGCCGCCGGAGTTGTCGTCGGCAAACTCGGCACCGCCACGCTCACCCCGGCGGAATTGGTCGAGAGTTTTCAATATCATGCACCTTGATCGCCGCGCTGTCTTCTTTGACCGCGACGGCACCTTGATGCAGGAAGAGGACTACTGCTCGGATCCCGCCCGCGTCCGGGTCATTCCGGGAGCCGATGAAGCACTCTCCTCGCTCCGCCGCAACGGCTGGCTGAACATCATCATCACCAACCAAAGCGGCATCGGACGTGGCTATTTCACCGAAGCCGACTACGAGGCCGTCAACGCCGAGCTCTTCCGCCAGCTCGGCAGCGGTATCGACGCCGCCTACCACTGTGCCGACCATCCCGACATTCCCACCACTCGCCGCAAACCCGGCACCGGCATGATCGACCAAGCCGTTCGCGAACATGGCATCGACCCGAAAAAATCCTGGTTCATCGGCGACAAGGACATCGACGTGGCTTGCGGACGCGCCGCCGGCTGCCGGACCATCCTTGTCCTGACCGGCTACGGCCAAAAACACCCCGACTGCGGCGCGGACTTCATCGTTCCCGACGTCACCGGGGCCGTCCGCACCATCCTGGCCAATGACCAATGACTCCTGACCAATGACCACCCAAGCCGTCGCCATCATCCCCGCCCGCTGGGCCTCCACCCGTTTCCCCGGCAAGCCCCTCCACCCCATCCTCGGCAAACCCCTCATTCAGCATGTCTGGGAACGCTGCCTCAAGGCGAAGACCATCTCCCGGGTCATCGTTGCCACCGACGACATGCGCATCGCAGAGGCGGCGTTTGACTTTGGCGCGGAGGTCACCCTCACCTCGCCCAAACACCCCAGCGGAACCGACCGTCTGGCCGAAGTCGCCGCCCGCCTGCGCGGCGTGAAACACATCATCAACGTCCAGGGCGACGAACCCGGTGTCGATCCCCGGCTGATTGACCGCCTCGTCCGCACCTTGCAGAAAAATCACGAACTCGAAATGGTGACGGCTGCCTGCCCCTTCGAAAACGAGGCTGACTTCCTCAACCCCAACAACGTCAAAGCCGTCATCGCCCCCGACGGACACGCCCTCTACTTCTCCCGCAGTCCGATTCCGTTTGCCCGGGACGGGCAGGTCATTAGTCAATCGTCAATCGTCAATCGTCATTCCCTCTGGCACCTCGGCATCTACGGCTACCGCCGCGATTTTCTGCTGCAGTTCGTGCGCTGGAAACCGACCCCACTCGAACAGACCGAAAAACTCGAACAACTTCGCGCCCTCGAACACGGCGCCACGATTCACGTGCTTCGCACGAAAAATCACAGCGTCGGCGTGGACGTTCCGGCGGACATCCACCGGGCGGTGGCCGCGCTTTCGAAAAAGTAGAACCAGCCTACTCCGGCGGCGTGCGGCCTTGGGCCTCAAACAACTTCCGCAGGAAAAACAAATCCGGAGCGTCCTTCTCCCGGTGCGTGTGAATTTTCATCCGCCACAAAAGTTCCGGCGAGGCGAAGGGAATGCTCACGCCGTCCAGCTCGTGCACGACCACACTTTTCGCCGCTTCCGCATAGTCAATGCCCGAGGCTTTCGCCATCAGATCAACCAGGATTTCATCCGCCACGCGCACGACGAGGAACTTTGCGACATCACCCGGATCGAGTTCCTTCACCGCTTGGTCGGGCAGGCTTTCCAGCGCCTTGAAAACGATCGCTTCGTTCTCCAAGGAGGCATCCACCAGTAAATCCACATCGCCCGTGGTCCGGGGGTAACCGGCCTGGACAATAGCCAAACCGCCCACCACGACATACTTCGCCTCCAGCCGATTGAGTTCGCGGCACAACTCCACCAAGTCCCGGCTTTCGGGTGCGCGGGAAGTCAGCCCTTCCGGCTTTTCGTCAGATGCGTCATCATCCATTCGTCAGCCTCTTCATGCGAGTGAAACCGATAAACCCCCTTGGGAAACGGAAGGCGGATCATCTCATTGAGCGTCTTCTGCAAATTCAAGCCGTACCCCAAGGAATCTTCAGGCGCAGCGCGCCGCCCCACGGTTTTTCCCACGGGATCGTCCAGGTTGATGATCGGCTCCACAAGAGTCACGCTACCAAGATCCTCTTACAGAAGCAAACGAAGGAAACAAAGGCCCGCGACGATTCCTTCTTCGTTCTCTTGGTTTCCTTCTGTTCATTGGAAACCGTTCCCGCCTACCCGCCGTAAAGAAACTCCCAGTCCAGCGGCACGGTCACTCGGTGTCCGGCGGAACCGCGCAAAATGATCGCGCTGTTTTTCCGCACGATGGTTCTGACCACACCAAACCCCTCCGGCACCGCCGCCACGCCCATGATCACGTTCACCACCGTTGGACGCTTGGAATTGAGCCTTAGCGTTGTGGGAATGCCCCGGGCCTTAACCGGATTTTTCGCGGCGGACTCCGCCAATCCCTCATGGAAGTAACTCGTCACCTCTTCCAGCCCCAGCACACGCCGGTGGCGGCCGTTCCACGGCGGATAATGGCGTCCGCCGTTGGAATGCCACATCACCGTCGAGGCCAGCACGCGGGGGTCCTTCAAAGAAAACCACACGTAGCCCTCCCCGGAAAAAACCGCCGCAGTCCAGGCAAAATCCCCGCCGGGTTTTGCACTTACCATCACGAGATCCTCAAACCCTTCCCGCGCCGGATAGCGCGTAAGATCCGCAAATCCACCCGCCGCCAGCGGCACGCGATCCAAGGCGCGGAATTCCGCTCCCTGTTTGAGACTGGAATAGCCCCCCTGCACGGGATCCTCGAATCGTCCGGGATAAACCTGTCCGAATCCGATCGGGCTGGTGCTGATGCGTCCGCCCGGTCCGCCAGCCGGGAAAGCCAGCATGGCATGATGCCCCGGATTCATCGGCCCCGTCGCGCCCCGAATGATATGACGACAATAAACGGCGGGGTGGTCCGCGCGCAGTTCGATCCTCTTATCCACCTCAGCCCGGCGGATCGTGGTCCGCAAATGCAAATCAAGCGAGGATGTTTCCCCTGCATCCTCCGCCCTGACGAAACTCCAGTCGGCATTGGCGGTTTCCCCATGCACCGGATGACGTTCGCCCTTCCAAGCGGTGGCGTTGCCACCGAAGGGCAGGCAAAAAAAATCCCCCCGCAAAACCCGGAGGATATTCGGGACTCCAGGCGTCGCTTCCTCCGCCCAGGGCGCGAC
>JBMOHI010000088.1:0-7511 GCA_049317925.1 Terrimicrobiaceae bacterium | reverse complement strand
CCGGCTGCGGTCGGGGTGTACTTTCCCCGCATTCTGTCGAGACAGGCATCGGGCTCCACTGCTCCCGGCTTTGTGGAAGCGGAATATTACGGATATCCCACGGTTGCAGAATACCTGTTGTATTGGGAATTGAGCTCGGAAAATTGGCGGCGCCTTTTTTCCCGGCTGGGAGGTGTCTTGAGAAAGTTCAAGGCCTTTCCCTACTCGATCGGTAAAATCGCCCTCGAGGAGTTCTACCTGCAGAAAACAACCCGGCGGGTGGAGCAATATCTCACCGCCCTCGATCCTGCGCTCAGGCAAATACTGGAAAATGAGATCGTGGTCAACGGGGTGCCCTGCCGGCCGGTTTCCGCACTCGAAGTCGCGCTTGGTGACCGCATCGGGCAGGCTTATCGCGATGGAGACTTTTGTATCATGCACGGGGACTATTGCTTCAGCAACATCCTCTACGATGTTCCGTCCGGGATCGTGCGGTTGATTGATCCGCGGGGGAGCTTTGGCGAACGCTGCGTCGGTATTTACGGCGACCAGAAATATGATCTGGCCAAACTCAGCCACTCTGCGGAACATGGTTATGATTTCTTGGTCAATGGTCTCTACACCCTGCAACACAACGGCAAGACCTTCGAGTATACCCTTGCTACGCGGGACTGCGGCGGGCTCGTGGCCGCCCTTTGCAAAGAGACGATAGCCGACCTGGGATACTCTCATGATGAAATCCAGTTGCTCACCAGCCTTCTCTTCCTTTCAATGTGTCCTCTCCACAGCGAAGACCCCAAGCGCCAGTTGGCGATGTATGTGCACGGATTGCGCCTCTTAAACACCTATCTGGAATAATTAACTTATGGCCACAATTTGCATCGATCTCGACGGTGTCATCGCGGATTTTAAAAAGGAGGGGCAGACCTATGCGGACTGCGAACCCATTGCCGGCGCAGTACAAAAGGTGAAGAGCCTCAAATCGCAGGGGCATCGCATCATCCTCTACACCGCGCGGCACATGAAAACCTGCCAGGGCAACGTCGGACTTGTGGTGGCCCGGGTCGGGGGCATCACCATCGATTGGTTGAAAAGGCACGATGTTCCGTATGACGAGATCTTTTTTGGAAAGCCCTGGGCGGATATCTACATTGATGACAATGCGTTCCGGTTTCAGGCCTGGGATCAAATCGCCGCGGATGGTTCGAACCTTCCCCAATCCAACGAGAAAGAGCAGGCCAAAAATAAGACGTCGCCATGACTGTGGTGATTCCCATGGCCGGCCATGGACGCAGGTTTCTCGAGGCGGGCTACAAGCTTCCCAAGTATCTGTT
Source organism: Terrimicrobiaceae bacterium (assembly GCA_049317925.1). GTDB lineage: Bacteria > Verrucomicrobiota > Verrucomicrobiia > Chthoniobacterales > Terrimicrobiaceae > CAMASH01. Next base: position 6,198 of record JBMOHI010000088.1, on the reverse strand, counting down.
GGAGGCTCACGGCAAGACATCTCTGGAGTGGAGTGTCGACTCCCTGCCTATTGAGTTGGCGGATGTTTTGATCTTCGTCGCCTTGCGGGAGCATGAGCGCGATTACCAGATCGAGAGCCGGATCCGCGATTTATATGGCCACCGTTCTTCGCTCGCGTTTTTTTTCCTGGATCAGGTGACCGGCGGGCAGGCGGAAACGGTCATGAAGGCCGCCGAGGCCATTAACCCGGAGCAACCGCTCATCATTTTCAACATCGATACCATGTTCAGTTCTCCGACCCTGAAAGGAAACTTATTGCGTGACGATGTTGATGGGGTCCTTGGTAGTTTTCCTTCGGAGGAACCGCGCTTCAGCTTTGCGGCCACCGATGAAGCCGGGTATGCGACCCTGGTCACGGAGAAGGAGGCGATTTCTAAGAATGCCCTGACCGGACTTTACCATTTCCGCCGCGCGGGGGATTTTATGGACGTCGCCAGTGAGGCCATTAAGAACAACCTCCTGATGAAAGGGGAATTCTATGTCGCTCCCCTCTATAACACGTTGATCGAAAGGGGCGCCCGCTTCATCCTCGACCCTGCACCTGTCCATCATATTCTGGGAACTCCCGGGGAGTATGAGGCGTTTGCCAGCCTGAACCCGGCTCCCTGAAAAAAGCCCCCGGCCGGGTTTGAAAAAGCTTGGCTAATCCTCAGCCACCCTTCTCTTTTTGCAGGCATGAACGGAACGGGACGAAGAAATGTCTAGCACACCTTCTTATCCACCGGCCGACCCGAACGGTAAGAACATCGGATTTGTCATTCCCGGATCACTTACGGGGCATCACGTCGATAAATCCGGTCGCTTATGGCATACGAAGGATTGCATTCAGTCGATCCGCAGCCATTTCAAGAATGCGCTGATTGTTATCTCCACGTTCAACGGAGAAGACACGTCCGGACTCGACGCCGACCACGTGATTTTCAATGAAGATCCGGGGCTCGTCCACAACTCCACCAATGTGACCCGCAACTTGCTGCGTCAGCTCGTCTGCGCCCAGAGAGGTCTGCAGTATGCTGCGGACAAAGTGGACTACTCGGTAAAATTTCGTGGCGATTTTCTCCTGACCGGCACCGGCTTCCTCGAGGCGCACCGAAGGTATGATCAGCAACCGTCCAAGCACCTTGTGTTTTCTTCGCCCGTCGTGGGCTTGAACTACTACACCAACCATCCCTTACGGGGTGACTATCTGTTCGCGTGGAGTGACCTGATTCATTTTGGCCGCTCCGCGGATGTCTTGACCATTTGGGGAGCGGACCCTCCTCCCGTGGCCGAGATCCTCACCGTCCCGGGGGAAACGCCCTCCTATCGCACATCAATGGAATTCCTGACCGAACAGTATTTCTGGGTTTCCGCGCTGGAAAGATTTTGCGACCTGACGGCCATGAAACATTATGAGTCTTCCGGGAAGGATCTGCGACTCCTCCATGACAGACTTCTGGCGTCGAACTTTGTGCCAATGGAGCTTGAGGACTTCGGTGTTCATTGGATTTCCCGGGCCCACCGAATGAAGATCGCCTGGTCCCGCGTCTATTCCCACCGGGAATGGATTCGGCATCGGAAAAGACAGCTCAGCGGCCGGTGGACGATTCCTGATGTTGAAACCGTTTCCAAATACTTCGCCATTGCCCCGAATATTCTGGCGCGAAAGCTGAGAAAAACAATCAGCGGCGCGGCTGTCTCAGCGAAGTGAAGTCCTGACGGGGGAGCACCTCACTGCGGCGCTTTTCCGGATAAACGATCCTTGACCCGGGCGACCGCAAAAAGAGCCTCTTTGCCCGCCCTGCGCCAGTTCCAACTTTTCATGCGGGTATGGCCGGGATCGCATACTTTGCGATAGAGGCCCTCGATTTCTCCCTCTGTGAACGTATTCATTTGCCTCTTAATGTGAATCTTACGGCCCACCCACCGCGTCCCGAAAGTGGCCGGCTCTAGGGGGAGAAAATTGTTGATCAACGCCAGATCATGCGCTGCATCGAGATGTGGTGATCGGTGGGTCACGTCCCGGAACTGCGAAATGTCCAGCTGGTCGCGGAAAAGCTGCGACCAGATGTATTGCTCGGGCAGGAGATTGAGGTCAGTCCACATCAGGGTTTTTCCCGACTCTTTGTCCGTTTTCGGGTAAACCGGAAAGCAGGGGATATCCCAGAGCCGCAGCAAATCGGCCGTTCGGCCAAAGTGAATGAGGTCGCTCCAGCAGAACAAGAAATACCCCCGGCGCAAATGCCGGGTGAAATACATGAACCCGACGATGCGGTCTTCCAACACCTGAAACTCCTTCGCCCGTGCGCGATGGGCCTGAAACTGCCGGAGAAACCCACGACCAGTGAGAAGCATATCCGTGCGCATTTTGATGGCATAGGGCCGGACACCGGCCAAGGCCCGCAATCCGGCCCGGGTGGATTCCATCTGCCGGGTGAAATTGTGGACGCATCCGGTGGCGTTGTAGATGATTCCCGGATCAGGATTTTCAATAATCTCATCGCATTCGATCCCGGTCAGGTCGCTGCCTTTCCAGGTCGATAAAATGATCCGGGCTTCGGGAAGAATCGCCCTGACTGATCGCACACAATCTGCCGCTGACCATGCTTGGGAACGGTCCGAAACTCCCTTCCCGGCAACCGGGCCCTGCACCATCACCCCGATATTGCTTCCCTGATCATCAGGGGGGGGCAGTTCGGGGACAGGCATGGTGGGATAGAGTAAAATTACCCGATGGGATTCAAGCCTATTGTGCAGACACCGGCATTCTGTTTATGCCCAATGTGTCGTTTCAAGAAGATGCACCCACAATTTCTATTCGTGCTGGTTTTCCAGAATCTTGCCCTCCCCGCCAAATGAGTTTGGAATCCGGAAGTTCCCGTCACTCTCAGCAAAGATCACATTGATTTTCAGGATTTCCATTCACCCAAAAACCCTATGTCACTGATCCTGATCACTGGTTCCTCCGGCCTCATCGGATCGGAGGTCTGCCTGTTTTTCCACCGGCAGGGATGCCGGATCCATGGCGTGGACAACAACCAGCGCGCTGTGTTTTTTGGCGAACAGGGCGACACCCGCTGGAATCAACAACGGCTCAGCGCGGAGATTCCCGGATTCACCCACCATGAACTCGACATCCGCGATCGTCAGGGCGTGCTGGACCTCGTCCAGGCGCTCCGCCCGCAGGCCATCATCCATACCGCGGCCCAGCCCTCGCATGACCGCGCGGCGGCGATTCCCTTTGAGGATTTTGATACAAACGCCACCGGCACGCTGAATCTCCTGGAGGCCGCGCGCCGGTTTTGCCCGGAAAGCCCGTTCCTCCACATGTCCACCAACAAGGTCTATGGCGACCGGCCCAATTTGATTCCGCTCGCGGAGCTGGCCACGCGCTGGGATTACGCCGATGAGGCTTTCGCCAACGGCATTCCGGAAACGCTTTCGATTGATCAGTCCAAACACTCGCTCTTCGGCGCCTCCAAGGTGGCGGCGGACATCATGGTGCAGGAATACGGACGCTACTTCGGCATGCCGACTTGCTGTCTGCGCGGCGGGTGTCTCACCGGACCCAATCACTCCGGGGTGGAGTTGCACGGTTTCCTGAGCTACCTCGTGAAGTGCAATCTGGAGGAGCGCGAATACACCGTCTTCGGCTACAAGGGCAAGCAGGTGCGGGACAACATCCACTCCGCGGATGTGGCCCGCTTTATGTGGGAGTTTTTCCGGAATCCGCGGCCGGCCGAGGTTTACAATCTGGGCGGCGGTCGGGAGAACTCGTGTTCGATTCTTGAGGCGTTTGCAAAAGTCGAGTCCCTGACCGGAAAACCGCAGAAGTTCCGCTACGTCGAGGAAAACCGGGCCGGCGATCACATCTGCTACTACAGCGATCTGCGCAAGATGAAGGCCGACTATCCCTCCTGGGATGTCACGATTCCCTTGGACGCAATCTTCGAAGAAGTCGTCGCTTCCTGGCAAACAAGGCTGGCTGCTGCCGTTTGAACGCAGGGGAAAAGTCCTACCACGTTCTGACGAACGCGGCTACGTAGCTGCGTTGCCCGCCCAGGCTACACGCTCGACTTGCCCATTATACGAAGGCGCTATCGCGCGGGTGTTGCCCCCCCGGCTACACGTTCGACTTGCCCATTAGACGAAGGCGCTATCGCGCGGGTGTTGCCCCCCGGCTACACGTTCGACTTGCCCATTATTGCGAAGGCGCTATCGCGCGGGTGTTCACGTTTCCCCCTTCCCACCTTCCGACTTTCACGCTTCACCCTTCACGTTTCCGCTTTTGACGCCTCCCTAAACCTCTGTTACGTATTTAAAGCATGTCATCTACATATTCCATAACCGAGGCGCAGGCGAATTTTCCCGCCCTTGTCCGCGAATCCCAAGAGCAGCCGATCACCATTACACGAAGAGACGAAGTGGTCGGCTACCTGCTCTCCCCCGAACGGATGGAAGCCATTATTGAGTCCATGGAAATCCTGGCCAATCCCAAGGCCATGCGCGCGATTCGGGACTACGAGAAGGGCCGGACCTCATTCCATCCTCTCGCGAGCCTGGACGAATGACACGTGTCAACCTGTCTGCGCAAGTGGTGGACTTCTGCGGCACCCTTGCCCCGCAACCGCGAAGGAAACTTCGCCTCGCTCTGCGCAACCTTGCCCGGGAGGAAGGCGATATCAAATCGCTGGAGGGCACGCTGACCGGCTATCACCGTCTTCGCTCCGGATCTTACCGCGTGATTTTTTCCCGCCGGGTGCGCGGCGGGAAACCTCATATTGACTGTATTTTTGCCGAGCACCGCTCCCTTGTTTACGAGATCTTCAGCGCGGCAGCCTGGGGCGGACGGCCCGATCAATAATTTTTTCCCCGCTGTCCGTACTCTGGCCGTTCAGCCCTCCGCGTTGAAAGCCTGGCCGTTGCATCGGATGCCGCTCAAACCGCCCAGCGTTCGTTCCTTACTGGCTGCCTCCGGCGGGCCCTGTCGCACGATTCCCGCCAGGGAAGTGGAAAAACCAATGTTCCTTCGAGAAGAATCCGTCTTCTGCCCAAACTTGACAAACGGCCCGACCATGACACAATTGAGGCATGACTGAGCAAATCCGGTTACGGATTGAAAGCGAGCTGGCAGACGAAGCCACTGTGGTTTGCCGCGAGATCGGCATCACCCCAACAGCGGCGGTTTCCATGTTTTTTGCCCAGATGGTCAAGTTGCGCGGCCTGCCTTTTCGCCCGAGCGATTTTCCTGCGCTGGATGAATACGGCGTGACCCTGGCCCAGGCAACTGCAGCGGAGGATGCTGCCCTGAGAGAAACCGGCGCATCCCGCAAGGCCGGAAAGCTGAAGCGCTTCACCGGCACGCTGTGATCCGGGTTTTTCTCTCGGAACGAATCAAGAAAACGGCGGATAGCCTCCCCCCGGAAGTTCGGGAAAAGGCCTCTCAGGCCATCAGCGCTGTGGCCATCGCGTTTGGCGATCCCCATAAGCATCGTGGGCTGGGGTTGCGAAAACTCGCCCGGCGTTCGTACGAAGTTCGCGTACATTTGCAATGGCGAATCGTCTTTCTTCACGATGGGAAGGCTCTCATTGCCTATGATGTCATGAATCACGACGAAGTTTCACGCTGGCTGCGCGGTCAGCGGAAGTGACGGTGCCCCGGCAAATGCGGCAATCCGGATTTCTTTACAGAAGGTAACGGAGGAAACGAAGGAGGGAATCAGACCTTTCACCTTTGAAAGCCTGGCCGTTGCTGCAGATGCCCCTCACGCCGCCCAGCGTTCGTTCCTTACAGGCTGCCTCTGGCAGGCTATGTCCACGGCTACCACCGCTACCATTCCGTCGCAGCACGCTTCGGTTTTCCCGCCGCCCGCCGACTTCCGACTTCCGACTTCCGACTTTCAAGCCCGGCCGTTGCTGCGCATACGTTGCAGCACGTTTCAGGTTTGCGTTGACTCGCTCGCTCCCGCTCGTCTCACCCGCATGCGGGCCGCCGTTCCGACGGTCTCCCGAGCAGCTACCCTCGCTGCCTGGGTCACAGGCTACACTTTCGACTTACCCAGTTCCCGAAGGCGCTATCGCGCGGGTGTTGCCCCCCGGCTACACGTTCGACTTGCCCAGTTCCCGAAGGCGCTATCGCGCGGGTGTTGCCCCCCGGCTACACGTTCGACTTGCCCATT
>JBMOHI010000087.1:0-7558 GCA_049317925.1 Terrimicrobiaceae bacterium | reverse complement strand
AACTATTATCCGGTGAAAGCGGGCGATGTGATTTGGATGGCCCCGTATTGCCCGCAATGGTTTGTCGCCATGGGCGACACGCCCGCCAGCTACCTATATTACAAAAACGTCAATCGTTCCGCCTAGCCATGGGTCCGGTGGACATCACCCGCCTCCAGCGCGAGATCGACGAACTCGCTGAAATCACCGAAGTCGATCCGCCCGCCGTCACCCGCGTGATCTACTCTGAAAAGGATTTCGCCGCGCGGGAACGGGTCAAATCGCTCTGCCTCGCCGCCGGATTGAAACTCCGCGAAGACGCTGTCGGCAATCTCTTTGCCCGTTGGTTGGGAGCCGAGGATTCCCTTCCGGCCATCGGAACCGGTTCTCATATTGACGCCATCCCGAATGCCGGGCGCTACGATGGCGTGCTTGGCGTGCTGGGTGGCCTCGAGGCCATCCGCAGTCTGCAGTCCGCCGGCTTCCGACCGAAACGTTCCATCGAGCTGATTGCCTTCACCAGCGAGGAGCCGACGCGCTTCGGCATTGGCTGTCTGGGCAGCCGGTTGATGTCCGGTTCGCTTGCGCTCGAAAACGCCCTCGCCCTCAGCGATTCCGAAGGACGCAGTTTGGACTCGTGGCTGCAGTCCACTCCCTATCAATCCAAAGATCGTTCCACCGTTTGCCTTGCGGAAGGCCACTACCATGCCTTCGTCGAATTGCACATCGAGCAGGGTCCGGTGCTCGAAAGAGAGTCCGTCGACATTGGAGCCGTCACGCACATTGCCGCGCCTGCCGCCTATCAGGTCGAGATCACCGGCCAGGGCGGGCACGCCGGCGGCGTTCTCATGCCCGCGCGGCACGACGCGCTCTGCGGCGCGGCGGAGTTTGTCCTCGCTCTTGAGTCCGCGGCCAAATCCTCCGGCTCGCCCGACACCGTTGCGACGGTTGGCGTTCTCCGAGTCGCTCCTGGGGCCATCAACAGCATTCCAGTCCGCGTGGACCTGACCGTCGATCTGCGTGACATCCGCCTCGACACCCGCTCGGCGACGTGGGAAGCCGCCCAGTCCGCCCTGAAGAAGATCGCCTCCGCCCGCGGACTGACCACGTCCCTCTCCGTCATCAATCAGGACCCGCCCGCCACGTGCAATCCCGCTCTGGTCAAGGCCACGGAGAGCGCCGCGGAAAAGCGCGGCTTCACCTGTCGGCGTATGATCAGCCGCGCCTATCATGACAGCCTCTTTCTCGCACGGATCGCTCCGACGACCATGATCTTCATCCCCTGTCGCAACGGCTGGAGCCACCGGCCCGACGAGTACAGTTCGCCGCAACAAATCGAAAAGGGAGTCGCCGTCCTGGCCGACGTACTGGCGCAAGCTGCTGCCGAATGATGGATGCGGCCACCGTCAGTTCGTTCTCTCTCACCATCAACGGCAAGCCCGTCGAAATCCGTGATGCTTCGCCCAATGAAAACCTTCTCACATTTCTTCGCCGATCTGGGCTGACCGGCAGCAAGGAAGGTTGTGCCGAGGGGGATTGCGGGGCCTGCTCCGTTGTGCTGATTGATCGCGATGCGGCGGGACGAGCCGCCTACCGCTCCATCAACAGTTGTATCGCCCTGCTTCCGTCCCTGGCCGGGCGAGAGATTCTCACCGTCGAAGGCATCGGCTGCACTGCGGCCATGCATCCCGTGCAGGAGGCCATGGTGAAACTCTACGGCTCACAATGCGGGTACTGCACACCCGGTTTTGTTGCTTCACTTTTCGAGGGCTACCATCGAAGCGATGTGACGGAGCCATCGCGCATTGCCGATCAGCTCTGCGGGAATCTCTGCCGCTGCACCGGCTATCGTTCCATCCGCGACGCAGCGATGGAGGTTTTCCGGGACAGAAAAACCGCCACCGTTCCAGAACCATCCCCGCTCTCGGCGCTTTCCTATTCAGCCGGATCACAGCATTTTTTCCGCCCGACATCCCTCGAAGGGCTTTTCCAGCTTCTCGACTCCGATCCCCGGGCAAAACTCGTGGCCGGAGCGACCGAGATCAGCGTCGAGATTAACAAACTCTTCCGCGATTATCCGTTCCTCATCAGCACCGAGGCCGTGCCGGAACTTCAGACCATCCGCCGCACGGATTCCCATTGGGAGATCGGCGGGAGTGTCACTCTCACCCGCATCGAGGAGTCACTGGCCGGAGAATATCCCGCGATCGATCACATGCTGCGTCTTTTCGCCGCACGCCAGATCCGCAACCGCGCCACCCTCGGCGGCAATCTCGTCACCGCCTCGCCCATCGGCGACAGCGCGCCCGTCTTGCTGATCCTGGATGCCGAAGTCGTGCTCCGATCCGAGGCCGGGGAACGCACTCTGCCGCTTTCGGAATTCTTTCTGGACTATCGCAAAACGGCACTCCGTGCCGGGGAGGTTTTACTCACCATCCGCCTGCCCCGTGCCGCTTCCCTTCCCGGACGCAGCGTTTTCTGGAAAGTTTCGAAACGCCGCGAGATGGATATCAGCATCGTTTCGGCCGCGTTTCGCGTGGACTTCGACGGCGAAACGGTGCGCGAGGCCCGGCTGGCCTTCGGTGGAGTGGCCGCCACACCGAAACGCGTCGTTCAAGCCGAGGCCGCCCTCCGCGGACGGACCTTGGAAGAGTCATGTGACGAAGTTCGTTCGATTCTGGCCCGCGAGTTCACCCCGCTGAGCGATGCCCGCGGTAGCGCGGAATACCGATCCGCCTTGGTCAGCAGCTTGTGGGAAAAGTTTGCGTTGGGCGAGACAAGCTACGCCCACGACGAAACCATCACGTTTTCCGGGGTCTCTTCAAGTATTGTAACGGACGACTCCCGCTCCCTGCCGCATGAAAGTGGCGTCGGTCATGTCACCGGCGAGGCGCGTTATGTCGAGGACACCGCCCTGCGGCGCTCGATGCTGGAAATGTGGCCGGTCCTTTCAACCCACGCCCGCGCCTGTATTCTTCAAATCGACACGTCCGCCGCCGAGAAACAATCCGGGGTGGAAGCCGTTCTTTTGGCCGGTGATATTCCGGGACAGAACAACGTCGGTCCGGCGCGGCACGACGAACCCGCGCTGGCCGAGGGCGAGGTTTTTTATCACGGCCAGGTCATTGCCGTGGTGATCGGAGAGAACAAAGAAACCTGCCGCAGAGCCGCCCAACTCGTGAAGGTGGATTACGAGCCGCTTTCCCCCATCATTGGCATCGAACAAGCCATCCAGGCAGACTCATACCATACCGATCCCCATCGCCTTGCGCGTGGCGACGTGGAGGCCGCCTTGTTAGCGGCCCCTCGCCGCCTAAGTGATGTCTTCGAGTTTGGCGGACAGGAACATTTCTACCTCGAAACCCACGCGACCTGGGCCGAAGTCACGGACGACGGCGGGATGTTCGTCGCCTCCTCCACCCAGCATCCGACGGAAATCCAAACCATCGTGGCCGAGGTGTTGGGAGTCTCCCGCAATCTCGTTGTTGTTGAAGCGCCGCGCATGGGCGGCGGATTCGGCGGCAAGGAAACGCAGGGCAATCTCTGGGCCGCGCTGGCAGCCTTGGCTTCAAAGAAGACCGGAAAACCTGTCCGGGTTCAACTCGACCGCGACCTCGACATGGTCATAAGCGGGAAACGCCATCCCTTTCGCGCGGAGTTCGATATCGGTTATGATGAACACGGGCATCTGCTGGCCGCAAAAATCCACCTCGTCTCGGACGGTGGCTGGTCGCTGGACCTGTCCCAGCCCGTCAATGATCGCGCCCTCTACCATCTCGACAACGCCTACTATATTCCGCAGGTCGAATTCACCGGGCGTGTGGCCAAAACCAACACGACGTCCCACACCGCCTTCCGCGGATTCGGCGGACCGCAGGGCATGCTGGTCATTGAGGAGATTCTCGGACGGATCGCGCAGACGCTCAAATTTCCGCCGGAAGAGGTTCGACGCCGGAATCTTTATCACGGCGAGGGCGAAACCAACACCACGCACTACGGTCAGGAGATCGAGAACAACAGGCTGGCGTCGCTGTGGAACCAACTGATGGAGCAATCCGAGTTTTTGAAACGCCGGGATGAAGTGGACGAATGGAATTCCGGCCATCCCACGGTAAAACGCGGTCTCGCCATCACCCCGGTCAAGTTCGGGATCTCCTTCACATTCACGCCCTACAACCAGGCCGGCTCTTTGGTTTTGCTTTACCGCGACGGCAGCGCCCAGGTGAATCATGGCGGCACCGAAATGGGCCAGGGCCTACAAACCAAAATCCTCGGCGTGGCCATGCGCGAACTCGGCCTCCCCGCCGAGCGCATCCGGGTGATGGCCACCCGCACCGATAAAGTCCCCAACACCTCGGCCACCGCCGCAAGTTGCGGCTCAGATCTGAATGGCGCCGCTGTGGCCGATGCCTGCCGCATCCTGCTGACCCGCCTTGCCCCCATCGCCGCCAAACTTCTCGAAACGAAAACCGGCACCCCCATTCGCGACGATGAAGTCGTGTGGAAGGACGGCTCGGTTTGTTGGATGACTGATGAAACCCTTCGCATTCCGATCGAACAGGTCACGGAACGCGCCTATTTGGATCGAGTGAGTCTGGCTGCCTCCGGATTCTACAAAACACCGATCATTCATTGGGATTGGACCATCGGGAAAGGACATCCTTTCCATTACTTCGCCTTCGGCGCGGCGGTGACTGAAGTCGAGGTGGACACTGCCACCGGCATGATGCAGGTCCGTCGCGTGGACATCCTGCACGATGTCGGCGACTCGCTGAATCCTGGCGTGGATCGCGGACAGATCGAAGGCGGCTTTGTGCAAGGCATGGGTTGGCTGACCAGCGAAGAGCTTCTTTGGAACAAAGACGGACGCCTCCTGACCCACAGCGCCAGCACCTACCAGATCCCTGCGTTCAGCAATGCTCCGATGGACTTCCGGGTGCGGCTTTTGCAGGACGCCGCCCAGCCCCGAACCATCGGAAACAGCAAGGCCGTGGGCGAACCGCCGCTCATGCTGGCCTTCTCCGTGCGCGAGGCCCTGCGCGATGCCGTCGCCGCCACCCTCCCTCCCGGTGCCCCGGTGCTTCTGCGTTCACCAGCCACCGCTGAGGCGATCTTCCGGGCGGCTCATCCGCAGAAATTCGTTTAATCCTCGATTTTGTCCGATTCGGGACGACGTTTCGCCGATTACATGTCGAAGGGTCTTCTCATTCACAATCCCAAGGCGGGCAAAGGAGATGCCGGTTTGTTGCCCCAGCTCCTCGCAGCATTAGGTGAGACGGAACCCGTAAGTCTTGATGAACTCGGCGATATGGCGAATGTGAACCGCCGCGCAAGAGTCTCCGGTTGCTCATGGGTTGCGGTGGCGGGCGGTGATGGCACAGTCGAGAGCGTGGCCGCGGCACTGATCGGCAAGGATCTACCTCTCGGGGTCATCCCGACGGGAACCTACAACAACCTCGCCCGCAGTCTGGATCTGCCCCTTGATCCCCTCGACGCGTGTGCCGTGATCAAAGCCGGGCACCTTCGTGCGATTGATGCGGGCCTGGCCAATGGCCGTCCGTTTTTCGAATGCCTGGGCGCGGGTCTGGACGCAGCGCTCTATCCGATCGGCGAGGAAATCAAATCCGGCCGGTTCGAGAGATGGATCGATCTCTTCCGGCGTGCCTTCCGGTATCGTCCGCAAAAGTTCGCGCTGTCTCTGGACCGGCCGGTTTCCGATGCCATCGCGGCCGGATCGGCCAACGAAAGCCGGCATCTCCTCCGCCGCATGGCCCGCAATGATAAATCGGAAATCACACTTTCCGCCCTCATGCTCACGGTCTCCAATGGACCCTACTTCGGGATGAATTTCGCCGTCGCGCCGGATCAGCGGATGGATGATGGCCTTCTAACCGTCACGGTTTACAGCCGCTACAGCAAACTGCAACTCTGGTGGCACTTCCTTTCCATCGCGTTCGGCCGGCGGGAATACAGTCCGAAATCCATCACCCTGCGGGTCGCCGGTTTGCAGATTTCCGGACCGAAAAAACTTCCCGTTCACCTCGACGGCACGCCGCAGAAGGATCTCTGGCCGATTTCTGCCATCTGCCATCCCGCAGCCCTCCGGGTTTTTCGACCGCCAGCGGACTCTGTCCGCTTGCCGTGAAGATCGTGTCCTGCGCATCCTAGACATCGTATCGTCATGACTGCCCCTTCCGCCCTCAATCAGGCTCTCCGCGCCAGACTCGTCCAGCGGGAAGCGAAGGCCGAATTCCAGAGCTGTCTGATTTTCATTGCCACCGCTCTGTCAATTTTCATCGTGGTCGGAATCTTCGGAGGAGTCAGCCGCTTCGATTCCTTCGGCCTTTTGCGGATCGTCTTCCTCATGTATCTCGGTCTGGTTACCACCTTCGCGGTTCTGGTTTGGAAGGGCTGGTGGCACTCGTCACTGCGCTTCGTCAACACCACGCTGCAGATTGTCTTGCTCGCGACATTCCTCGTGGCCATCACCCGCGATAAAGGCGCCTTTTTCGCTCTCACCACTGTGCTGCCCATGATGTTCTGCCTGGTGATAAGCATGACGGCTTTTCGTCTCAGTCCGTGGTTGAGTTTTTTTGCGGGAGCGCTTTCCGCCCTGGCCCTGACCTTTGCCTATGCCGCCTTCATGCGGCCGGAGCTGACGCCGGAGATGATCCTCGCCTATCCGACGCTCGGCTGGCCTTCGGTCTATGCCCGGGTGATGGTTCTCTTTGCCATTGGAGTGGCCTGCGCCATGGCGGCCAGTTCTCTCCGCCAGCAGATCCGCCGTCAGGAAAAAGATCAGAGCCGCATTCAGCTCCTTGAACGCACCTTCGGACGCCTCGTCGCGCCCGAGGTCGCGAAGCAAATTCTCGAAGACGAAAACTGGATGAAGCCGGCCCGACGCGACGCCGTCATCATGTTCGCGGACTTGCAGGGTTTCACCAAGTACTCGGAGGACAAGAGTCCCGAGGATGTGGCTGGTTTTCTCAACCGCTGCTGGACCGTCGCTGCCGACATCGTGGAAAAACACGGCGGCGTGATCAACAAGTACATGGGCGATGGCTTTCTCGCCATTTTCGGCGTGCCGCTGGAACTGGCGGAAGCCGAGAAGGCGGCGGCTGAAACTGCTGCCGAGCTGGACCGCGAATTGGCACCCCTGCTCCGCCCCGACGGACTGGCCCTCTGCATCGGCCTGCACGCCGGACCCATGATTGTGGGCGGCATTGGCTCGGAGGCCCGTTGTGAGTTCACCGTCATCGGCTCCACCGTCAATCTCGCCTCAAGGCTGGAAACGCTGAACCGCTCGCTGGAAACCCGCTGCCTGACCAGCAGCGAAGTCGCGGGGAAGATCTCCGGCGACTGGCACATGAAGGATCACGGCGGCCACCAGGTGAAAGGCGTGGCCCGCGAAGTGAGCGTTTTTGAACTCGGCGGAAAGAAAGAAACTAGCGACCCGCCTTCTGCTCCGCCTCAGCATCCAGATTGAGGAAAGGAACAACCCCGCTGCTGGTGATACGCGGTAGCACGCCGTCCCATTTTTCCACCGCCCGCAGACGGATCAGTTCCGGGCTTTGCTTGA
>JBMOHI010000086.1:0-7674 GCA_049317925.1 Terrimicrobiaceae bacterium | reverse complement strand
TCTTTCGGCCCCAGACTAACCCATCCCACGGCTCAAAAAAGCGCGGTCACGTCACACCTATCGGAAAGATGAGTTCCTGCGGAAACTGAAAACTCCGGCATTCCGGAGGTTTGCCTCCTCGTGGAGCGAGCAGCAAAACTACATCGACGCGGCAATGAAAGCACTGCAATCCTCCAAGGCCCATCACCTCGAGGCCGGGCAACGCTTGGCCAGCCTCACTCCTCGATGGATCAGCCACAAGGGCTTCTCACCTGTCACCAAGCGGCCTGCTTGGATAAAAGACGGTCTCCTTGGTCCCGGGCGCCCCGGATCGCCCGCACTTTCGTGGGATTTTATTTACGAAGCCTTCGGGTCCGAGGATTACGAGACGTTCAAGAAAGAGTATGTCGTTCCGGCCTACCTCGCGAGCTTCTGGGCAGTTCCCGACTTCACAAAACCAGGACTCGAAACCGTCATTCGCAAACGGCGAAGATTTGGTGGACGGATGCAAAAGGTCTGGCATCGCAATACGCGGGAGGGAGATGTGTGGCTCATCGAGCTATCACTTCCTAAAATCGCAACGGAACGCTACGGAGCTCCGCGCGATATTCAAGTGCAGTTGAGGCACAGGGCGGACGGCACCACGTCCCTAGAGCTTTACTACCGGGAGAAAGATGCCTTCCGAGGCGCGGAAGCGCTCTGGTTGAGGTTCCGGCCGCTCGTAGCCAAGGGAACAAGCTGGCACTTCCACAAAATGGGAGAGTGGATCGCTGCCAATGAAGTCTGCAAAGGCGGAGGCGGCCAGCTCCACGGCCTCGACCGCGGGGTAGCACTTCGTAGCAAGGGAGGTGCAGGTTTGCTTCTTGAAAGTCTGGACGCTCCCCTCGTGGGACCTGGGATTCCTAACCTGCTCGGTTTCAAGAGTGCGCTCCCCTCGGCATCCGAGGGCGTTTCCTTCAACCTCTTCAACAACACTTGGACCACCAACTTTCCAATGTGGAACGGGGATGATGGAAAGTTTCGTTTTCAGCTCGCACAATTGCCGCCATTGATTTCCGAATCATGATAACGGCTGCCTGACGTGGAAACAAAGGTCCATCCGACCCCGCGATCGCGAAGGGGAGCGGGACCAGCTACCATTGGAACAACGCCTTGAACGGGCAGAACGTGAACAGCCTGAACTTCCTGGGTTTCATCAAGGACCAGACCCAGATTCCGCTTGTGGCCGACAAGGAGGGATGGCACCGGAACTCCGAGCGGAAGGTTAACTTCCTCTACGCCGATGGCCACGCGGCCAGCGAGTTCAAACTTTTTACGATTCCCTGATGCTCGCAGTAGCACAGTGGCGTTACGCGCCCCAGCGTCAAGGTTCTGATGCCATGCAAATTCACTGAATTATGTGTCATCCATTCGATTCACACGCAGCATGGATCGGTCTCAGCGCCGAGGTACCGGACACTGGGGAGCATCGCCAGTTGCCGGCCCGATACCTACGGCGCGAATTCAGTGTTGGAGCGGATGTTCTATCAGCTCGGGCGCGGATTTGCGGACTCGGCGTGTATGATTTCCGTCTCAACGGACAACGAGTTGATGATCGCCTCTTTGCACCGGGGTTCACGTATTTTTCACGCCGTGCGCTCTACGTGGAGCACGACATTCTTACCCAACTGCGAACGGGCGACAACGCCATAGGCGTGATCTTGGGGAACGGCCGATTTTTTGCCCCGCGGATTAACTCCCCCACCGCGTTCACCGATTTTGGGCTTCCGTGCCTCAGGTTCCAACTTGAACTGACGTATCGCGACGGACGCAGAGAAACACTTCTCTCCTCCACAGATTGGAAGGCAACCGACCAGGGGCCGATCCGCCTGAACAATGAATACGATGGCGAGCTCTACGATGCCCGCATGGAGATGCCAGGTTGGGACCGGTTTGGCTTCGACGATTCCGCGTGGCAGCAGTCCTGTCAAATGGAGACACCGACGGAGCGGCTTGATCGACATGATTACCCGCCTGACCGCGTGACCATGCGGCTCAGTCCGACGAGCATCAATGACCTCGGTGATGGGCGATTCATGGTGGATTTCGGCCAGAATTTCTACGGCAACATCGAATGCCGAGTTTCTGGCCCACGTGGCCACGAAGTGCGCTGGACGGCTGCCTATAGCCTGCACGCCGATGGATCGCTTCGCACCGAGGATAACCGTGATGCGCTCAGTTGCGATCGCTATATCCTGAAAGGCGAGGGTGTCGAGGTCTGGCACCCTCGTTTCCGTGGTCAGGGTATGCGTCGCTTACTGGTTGAAAACTGGCCTGGGGCATTGTGTCCAACGGATCTCACCGGGCAGGTGATTCATGCTGACATGGCGCGAAGCGGCGATTTCGAGTGTGACAATCCGCTGTTTAATCGACTGTATCAAAACTACGTCTGGGGACTCCGCATGTTTCGGCGTCACGGCGCACCGCTCGATCCGGACCGCAATGAGCGTCAGGGCTGGCTTGGTGAAGGCAGGAATGTATTGAGCGACTTCCATGTCTGGAATGCGCGGGACTTCTACCGCAAATGGCTTGTTGATATTCAGCTCGACCAGCGAGACGACGGGCATCTTCCCGAGACCTCACCTAACACCTGGCATTTTTACGGCGACCTGACTGTCTGGCCCTCTGCCTACCTGATTACGATCGCCGAGTTACTGCGACACTACGGTGACGTTGAGCCTGCCGCCGCACATTATCAAAATGTCGTTCGCTGGCTTCTCTACATCCGTAAAACTGGCGTTCAGCCTGATGGCACGATTGAGTTCAACCAGCACACCGATTGGTGCGACGCATCCACCATCGGCAAGACCTCCCACCACTCTGCCATCACGTCGGGATCTTTTATCAGTTCGGCCTACTGGTGCTATTGCCTGAGAGAGACCGCCTTCCTTGCCGAGCAACTCGGCTATTCCACCGAGGTCTCCCGACTCCGGGACGAATACTCGGTCGCGCACGGGGCCTTCCTCCAACGCTTTGTCGAACGCGACAATCACCATATATCGCCAAGCAACACCCAGTGCGAACTTGCCATGCTGCTCGGCATGGAACTTGTCGAAGGCCCCTTCGTTGAAAAAACTGCTGCTGCGCTTGTCCAAGCAATCCGCGAATATGGGAATCGCCCAAGTGTCGGTCTGATCGGAATGCAGTGGTTGATGCGTGCTCTCGAACATCCTCTGTGTGAGGCCGCTGGTTTTGATCTTGTCGCCAATGAGGAGCGTCCCGGCTGGGGCTACATGGTGCGCAACGGAGCGACCACTTTTTGGGAAAACTGGGACACAAACACACGTGAACCCGGAATGAACAGCGAGGCGCTCTTGATATTGGCAGGTTCCCTTGGCCTTTGGTTTTTCCGGGTTCCCGGCGGAATCCGGCAGGCTTCCGATTCGATTGCTTTCAGCAAAATTCTGCTTCAACCAGTCATCGGAAATCTCCACTACGCCCGAGCCGAGCACAACTCGCCCAGGGGCCTTATATCCAGCGAATGGGAGCTGACGGGGAACAAATTCCAATGGAAGGTTGAGATTCCACCGGGAGAAAAGGCCGAAATCCACTTTCCCCAGACAACGATTCCTCCTTACAGTATCAACGCGGAGCCAGTTGAAGCTAACTGCTTTTACCTTGAATCCGGGAGCTACTCCCTCTCCGCGTGTCTTCCAGAATGTCGGAGGTGATGGGCGTTCTATGATCAGCCCCTCCCCCACCGCAGGAAGAGGACCGAAGACATATTCCGTCGGCACGCTGACCTACACCCTGCCGGGTCTGGCGTTTCTGATGGGGTGGCTGCTGTGGGGGGATTTCTGTTTTACGCTGATGGAGTCAGTGTTTCCCGCGGTATTGCCTCTAAAGCTCAAGCAGCTGGAAGCACCGAGTTGGGTGATTGCGCTCATCGTGACGGGGATTCCCGGCCTGTTGAATGCTACCGTGTGTCCGGTCGTGAGTTTTTTGAGCGACCGGCATCGCAGTCCAATGGGACGACGGATTCCGTTTATCCTCTTCACGATTCCGTTTCTGTGCGCGTTTCTGATCCTACTCGGCTTCGCGGGTCCGATTGCGACGTTTCTAGCCAAACATGGGATCGTGTCTGACGCGCGATTTGCGGCCCTGATCATGTGCGGGGTGTTCACGATTGGGTTTCAGTTTTTCAACATGTTTGTGGCCTCGGTCTACTACTACCTCTTCAACGATGTGGTGCCGCATGAGTTTCTAGGGCGGTTCTTGGCCGCGTTCCGGGTGGTGGGAACGCTCTCGAGCAGCCTGTTTTCGTTTTTCATTTTTCCCCATGCCGAGACGCATTTCACAGCCATCTTCACCGGGGCGGCGGTGCTCTACGGCGTAGTCTTCTATTTGATGTGCCGATACGTGAAGGAGGGTGAGTATCCGCCTCCCCCGGCGATGGTCTCGCAGTCTCGGTCGCATGTGATTGACGGCATCAAAACGTTTTTCGTCGAGTCTTTCTCGCAGCGTTTTTATTGGCTCTTCTATGCATGGGTCGCACTGTCTTCCGCAGGCGGAACGATCATGGTTTTTCAGGTCTTCTTCGCCCAGTCGGTCGGGCTGACGCTGACCCAGTTGGGACAGTTTTTGGGAACGGCGGGAATCGTCACGGCGGTTTTGTTGTTCCCTTTCGGAGTATTCTCCGACCGGTATCATCCAGTAAGAACGATGCGAATCGCTGCCACGGTGCTCCCGTTTTTCAGCATTCTGCCCATTGTGTTTGTGCTGACTCCGGTTCCTCCAGAGTGGGCCTTCCTCATCTGGTGCGTGACCTACGGCACCTCAGCTCCAGTGATGGCACTCTACTTTGCATCCGAGTTACCGACCTACATGCAGATTCTCCCGAAAGAACGCTACGGTCAGTTTTCCTCGTCCAACGCGATGGTTCGCTCCCTCGCCGTGATGGCCGGTGGCGTGCTCGGCGGCGGGTTCCTGGATTTGATGAAAAACCTGACGCCGAATCCCGACGACGCCTTCCGCTTTATCCCGCTCTGGCTGGCCGGCTTCCAGGCCCTGAGTGCCGTGGCCTTTTGGCTTCTCTACCGCGAATGGAAGCAGCGCGGAGGCCGCGAAGGTTACACCCCGCCGGCTGTGGGTTGAAATGAGGTTTCTCACGCTGCCGAGATAGACACGGGTTCCGCTCCAGATCATTGGCGCTCTTTGAGGGATCGCGCTGGGGTGGTTCGCGTTGGTCCGCCTGACGGCGGATGAGCATGGCTCGTGTCGGAAAAGCCGATCGCTCCGCGCAAACTCAGGCGGGGACGGAGGCGCGACCGAGGTCGAGAAATTCCTCGACGAAGCGGTTGGCGGGATTCTCGCGCACTTCGGTGGGGGTTCCAATCTGTTGCACGACGCCCTTGTCGATGATGACGACGCGGTCGGCCACTTCGAAGGCCTCCTCCTGGTCGTGGGTCACGAAAACACTGGTGAGATGGGTGGTGTCGTGAAAATTGCGCAGCCAGTGGCGGAGTTCCTTGCGCACCTTGGCGTCGAGGGCGCCGAAGGGTTCGTCGAGAAGAAGGACCTCCGGTTCAATGGCCAGAGCACGGGCGAAGGCGATGCGCTGACGCTGGCCGCCGGAGAGTTGGGCGGGAACACGTTTGGCGAATTCGCGGAGCTGCACGGTGTCGAGAAGTTGTTCAACGCGGGCGCGGATTTGCAGTTCAGAAGGACGCTCACTCCGCTTGCGCACGCGCAGTCCGAAGGCCACGTTTTCAAAAATGTTCAGATGTTGAAAGAGGGCATAGTGCTGAAAGACGAACCCGGCCTTGCGCTGATAGGCACTGCGCTCGGTGACGTCCTTGCTGCCGTAGAAAATCTTTCCTTTCTCCGCGAACTCCAGGCCGGCGGTAACGCGAAGAAGGGTCGTCTTTCCCGATCCACTGGGTCCGAGCAAGGCCACGAGTTCGCCGCTTCCGACGTCAAAACTAACGTCATTCAGCGCGGCAAACTTGCCGAAATTCTTCGAGATATTGCGGATTTGGATGCTCATGAAATCATTCGATCGATTCGGCCGCGGCGCGGAGCTGCTTCTCGGCCTGCCATTCAGCATAGGTCTTGATGATCAAGGTCACAAGCGCAAGCACGGAGAGCACGGAAGCGACCGCAAAGGCGGCCGCGAATTGGTACTCGTTGTAAAGAATCTCGATATGCAACGGCATGGTGTTCGTCTTGTTCCGGATGTGACCGGAGACGACCGAGACCGCACCGAACTCGCCCATGGCCCGGGCATTGCAGAGAATGATGCCATACAGAAGGCCCCATTTGATTTTGGGGACGGTCACCCGCCAGAAAATCTGCCAGCCATTTGCCCCCAACGTCATGGCCGCTTCCTCCTCCTTGTGGCCCTGCGCCTGCATGAGGGGAATGAGACCGCGGGCCACGAAGGGAAAGGTAACGAAGGTGGTGGCCAGGACGATGCCGGGAAGGGCGAAGATGATCTTGATATCATGCTCGAAAAGCCAGGGACCGAACCAGCCCTGGCGCCCGAAGACCAGCACGTAAATGAGTCCGCCAATGACGGGCGAGACCCACAGCGGGAGGTCGATCAGAGAGATCAAGAACGAGCGCCCACGGAATTGAAAACGCGTCAGCGCCCAGGCCGCCGCCACACCGAAGACCGTGTTCAACGGTACCGCAATCGCAGCGGTGATCAGCGTCAGCCAGACGGCGTGGGCAGTCGCCCGATCCTGGAAGGTTTTGAAGAACGCTCCGGCTCCCTTGGAGAAAGCCTCTTGGAAAACCACGTAAAGGGGCAAAATGAGGAAGAATCCGAAAAAGACCAGCAGGATGGCGATGAGCGTTGCCTTGATCCACGGCGACTCGGCCGTGGCGCGGCGGGGCGTGACCGCCTTGGTCGGAAAAGTGGTTACCGCGCCGGCCATTACGCGATGCCCTTTCGTTTATTGTCCCAGGCCTGGAGACCGTTACTGATGAGAAGAATAAACAGCGAGGCCACGAGCATGACGAATCCCAGGGCGGCCGCACCCGTGTAGTCGTATTGCTCCAGTTTGGTGATGATGAGCAGCGGCGTGATCTCGGTCTTGAACGGGAGGTTACCGGAAATGAAAACCACCGACCCGAATTCGCCCACCGCCCGGCCGTATGCCAGGGTGATGCCGGTGAGAATGGAAGGGAGCAGCGCGGGGAAGATGACCCGGGTAAAGGTCTGCCAGCGATTCGCGCCCAGCGTGGCGGCCGCCTCCTCGACATCCGCGGAAAGATCCTGAATCACCGGCTGCACTGTGCGCACCACGAATGGCAGCCCGATGAAGGTCAGCGCGACGAAAATCCCGAGCTGGGTGTAGGCGACCTTGATTCCATAGGGTTCCAGCACCGAACCAATCATGCCGTTGCGCGCGTAGATGGTGGTTAACGCGATGCCGGCCACCGCGGTGGGCAAGGCAAAAGGCAAATCCACGATCGCATCGAGAATTTTGCGGCCGGGAAACTCATACCGCGCCAAAACCCACGCGGCGATCACGCCGAAGAACCCATTGACCAGCGCGGCCGCCAGCGAGATGCCGAAGCTGACATAATACGATGCCACCACGCGCGGTTCGGTGATGGTTTTGAAAAATTGCTCCCAGCCCCCGGCAAAGGTTTTCAGCAGCAGCCCGCTGAAGGGAATGAGCACAATGATGCTCAAATACAGGATCGTGT
>JBMOHI010000085.1:0-7768 GCA_049317925.1 Terrimicrobiaceae bacterium | reverse complement strand
CACAGAAAAACATCGCCCTCCTGCAAATGACCGGACGCATGACCCGCTCGGGCGGATGGGAGGTCGTCTATCCTGGACGCATCGTGAAATGGTCGCCCGAAGTCTATGACATTCACGAGGTTGATCCGGACTTCGTCCCCGACGTCAACAGCGCCATCAACTTCTACGCCGAGGGCTCGCGCAAGCTTCTCGCCGCGGCGGTGGAGGCCTGCGAGCGCGAAGGCAAACCTTTTGACCTTGAGGTGGAATTTTTCACGGCGCGGAACCGCAAGCTCTGGATCCACACGATGGGACGCGCGGAGCACGATGAGGAGGGCAATCTGATCCGGATCTATGGCACGTTTCAGGATATCACCGAATCGAAAACAGCGGGTCTCGAAGTGGTCGAAAGCCGGGAGCAGTTGCAACTCGCCCTCAGTGGCGCAGCCATGGGCCTCTGGGACTGGAACCTGCCCAGTGGCCGCTTGCAGGTCGATAAGGGCGCGGCCGGCATTCTGGGATACGACCTCGCGGAACTGGAGCCGACCGATGAACAATGGAACAGCCTGATTCATCCCGACGACATTCCCGCGATGAACGCTGCCACCGCTCGGCATCTCACCGGCGAAGACGCGATTTTTGAAGCGGAGTACCGCATGCGGGCGAAGAACGGGGAATGGGTTTGGGTGCTTGACCGAGGCAAGGGCATGGACCTTGACGAGAATGGCAAGCCGACCCGCTTGGTCGGGACCGTGCTGGATATCACACCGAAGAAAACCCTCGAGGCCGAACGCCTCAGCCATCTGGAAGTGCTGGAGAAGATCACCTCGCAGGCGCCCGGTGCGGTTTACCAGTACCGCGTCACGGCCGACGGAGTTCATTCCTTTCTCTATGTCAGTGGACACATCGCGGATGTCTACGATCGCACCCCCGATGAATTGCTGGCCGACGTCGAGCGTGGCTACGACCTCATCCATCCCGACGATGCCGCGCGGGTCCGTGACAGTGCCACTGATGCAGACGGACCTCCCTCGGAGTGGCGGCTGGAGTTCCGCATCTTTCGCAAGGACGGGATGCGCTGGATTCTCGACCAATCCACCCCGGAAATCCTACCCGATGGCGGCATCCTCTGGCACGGGTTCCTCATGGACATCACCGACCAGAAGCGGATCGATCAGCAGCTTGTTATGGCCAAAGAACAGGCGGAGGAAGCCGGACGGGCCAAGGCGGAATTTCTCGCCATGATGAGTCATGAGATCCGCACGCCCATGAACGCCATTCTGGGCTTCGCCGATCTTCTCGCTCAGAAATCCCTCCTTCCCGAGGAACAGGAATACGTGCGCACCATCGCCGGGAGTGGCGAGTCGCTCCTTCGCATCATTGATGACATTCTCGACTACAGCCGGATCGAAAGCGGCCGCCTGCAACTCGAGAAAACCGTTTTCTCTCCCGAGAAGCTGCTCGACGACCTCAGCGTCCTGCTCACGCCCTCGGCGGAAAAAAAAGGTCTAGGCCTCGAAGTCGTGACGCTTGGAGACATTCCCCTCTTTGTGGAAGGAGATGCCGGCCGCCTGCGCCAGATCCTGCTCAACCTCGCCGGCAACGCGGTAAAGTTCACCCCCTCCGGCACCGTGGCCCTCGGGGTCAAAACCACGCCGTATGACGAGGGACGTGGTCTGATCCGCTTGCAATTCTACGTCCGCGATGCCGGGCCGGGCATTCCTCCGGGTCAGTCGGCCCATATCTTCGAGCCCTTCGCCCAGGCCGATTCGAGCGTTTCGCGCAAACATGGTGGCACCGGACTGGGGCTGGCCATTTCCCGCAGTCTCGCCGGGCTCATGGGCGGGTTTCTCTGGTTCGAAAGCGAACCCGGCCAAGGTGCAACGTTCTACCTCGAGGTTCCCCTCGGACTACCGGACGGTCTGCCCGGACCCGAGGCCCAGCCCGCCATTTTTGACGCGGAGTTTGCCCGCAAGAATCCGCTGCGCATCCTGGCCGTGGACGACGATGCCGTGAATCTCCGGCTGATCGAACACATCCTGCACAAATTGGGATACTCCCCGCGGGTCGCCCACCATGGCGAGGCCGCGCTGGCCCTCTGTGAAGCGGAGTGGCCCGAATGCATCCTTCTCGACGTGCAGATGCCGGGCCTGGACGGATTGGAAGTCACCCGGCGTCTGCGCGAGATCGAGAACCGCGAAAAGCGTCGCCCTATTCATATTGTCGCGCTGACCGCCAACGTCCTCAACACGGAGCGCCAGGCGTGTTTTGCCTCCGGCATGAGCGCATACCTGACTAAGCCCCTGCGCCGTGAGCATCTGGCCCGTGTCTTGGCTGAGGCCTCGCGGACTAACGCCTGATCGCAGGACGCCGCGACGACGAACTCAGCATCCAGCAGATCAGGCTCAGCACCGCGCCCACGGCCGTTCCCACCGCAAACTTGAAGGGGCTGCCGTAAAGCAAGGGCACGATAAGGCCGGACTCGACGGCAAAGAGCATCATGAAAACAAAGGTCTGGAACGAGGCCGCCAGGCCCCGGACTTTGGGGAACATTTCCAGCGTGATCATGCTCATCACGGGAGTTCCCATGGCCGCCCCGAAGGCGTAACCCACTAACGGCAGAATCGCCCACGGAATCTCAACCGGAAACCACGCGCAATAAACCAGATTGGCTGCAGTCGAGACCAACATGATGATAAAGGATGCGCTGATAATGGCCCGTGGCTTTACCCGCTGGCTCAACTTGCCCGCCGCCACCGAACCAAGCATCATGCCGCCGATAAGGGGCAGGAACAACCAGCCGAAATCCGTCACGGTCAGTCCGAGAATACCGATGACAAAAGCCGGCGCGGCCGCGACGTAAATCATGATACCCGAAAAAGCCAGCGCCGTGCTGACCGAACGCAGCATGAATCCCCAACGGCTGCCCACCCGCCAATAGTTCGCCAGGATCACGCCTGGAAGAAACGCGGCCCGTTTCTCCTTGGGCAGACTTTCCGCGAGGAAGAGGGCGCAAGCCACGATCAAGACAAGGGTGAAAAGGGCGATAAACAAAAAGATCGAACGCCAGCCGAAGGCCGCCTGGAGCCAGCCGCCCAGAATCGGCGCGATGGCCGGTGCCAGTCCGAACACCACATTGATATACGACATGGCCCGGTGGGCCTCCGCGCCGGAAAACAAATCCCCCACGATGGCCCGCGCCACCACCGTGCCGCCTCCGGCGGAAAACCCCTGCAAGAGCCGGAACACAATCAGCATCTCCAACGAAGTCGACATGGCCACCCCGATGCTGCTCAGAAGGTAGAAAAACAAGGAAACGAGAATGACCGGACGCCGCCCGAACGAATCCGACAACGTTCCGTAAAACAGCGTCATCACCGCGAAGGCCAGAACGTAGGCCGTGAGCGACTGCTGCACCGCGGAATCCGTCGCCGAGAATTCCCGTCCGATGGCCAGCAGGGCCGGCAGATACGCGTCGATGGACAACGCGCCCAACATGGAAAGCGCGGCCAGAATGACAATGAGCAGCCGGGACATTAAAATAACGGAAGTGGAATCGGAGGCGGCCGGGGTTTAGACGATCACGCGCAAGCCAATCGTCGATCCCGACAAATGCGCAAGCGGATTTTACCGACGCACCGGCACACCATGGGCAGCCAAATAGTCCTTGGCCTCGCTGATCTGATACGTTCCGAAGTGAAAAATGCTCGCGGCCAGCACAGCATCGGCCCGGCCCTGATCCAGCACCTCCGCCAGATGAGCAAGATTTCCGGCTCCGCCGCTGGCAATGACGGGAATCGTTACCGCATTGCTGACGGCGGCGGTGAGTTCGATATCATATCCGTCGCAAGTGCCATCGGCATCCATGCTGGTGAGGAGAATTTCGCCGGCACCCAGCCGCGCCACCTCTGCCGACCAGGCCACGGCATCAAGTTCGGTGGGTTTGCGTCCGCCGTGAGTGTAAACGCGCCAGCGACCGGGGCCGTCGCGTTTGGCATCAATGGCCACCACAACACATTGGGAACCAAAAGCCCGGGCCGCCTGGGTGACGAGTGCGGGATTGTTGATGGCCGCGGTGTTCACGCTCACCTTGTCCGCCCCGGCCAGCAACATGGTGCGGAAGTCCTCCACCGTGCGGATGCCGCCGCCGACCGTCAGAGGCATAAAACATTGCTCGGCCGTGCGGGCCACCACATCGACCATGGTGGCTCGGTCGTCGCTGGATGCTGTGATATCGAGAAAGACGAGCTCATCCGCGCCCTGCGCGTCGTACGCCTTGGCACATTCCACCGGGTCACCCGCGTCGCGGAGATTCAGAAATTTCGTGCCCTTGACCACGCGTCCGTCAGTTACGTCGAGGCAGGGAATGATGCGCTTGGACAACATGAGACCACCTCTCGCGCGGGAAAAGAGGCAAGGCGAGACTAAATTGTTGATTTGGCGGCCGGCTTCTTTACCTTGCCCCCGTTCCGCATAGGCAACAGTCTAACCGGAAGGGATTTCGCATGAGGAAAGCACAAGACCGCCGCCTCTCCACCGCTTTGCGCGTTGCGCTGTTTTCCGTCCTCTCCTTCCTCTCGCTTCTCTTCCCGGGCTGCTCGTCTTTTGACGATGGCGCGGGAAATTTCCATACGGTGGTGGTGGATGCCGGGCATGGCGGGTATGACCGCGGCGCGCGGGCCGTCTCCGGCTCGCCGGAAAAACTGCTGGCCCTCGACACGGCACAAAGGCTGGCCCGCATTCTCCGCAGCAAAGGTTTCCATGTGATCGAAACGCGCAACCGCGATGTCTTCATCCCGCTGGGCGGCCGCACCGCCGTCTCCAACCGCGCCGGCGGGGCGATTTTTGTCAGCATCCACTACAATTGGTCACCCCGCACGGCGGCTCGCGGAATCGAGATTTACTACTACGGTGCGCGCTCCCGCCGGCTGGCCTCGAACATTCTGCGGGAAACCTTGCGCGCGTATCCCACGGTGAACCGCGGGGTCAAGCGCAACAACTACTACGTGCTGCGCCAAAACCGCCGTCCGGCCGTGTTGTGCGAACTCGGTTTTCTCTCCAATCCGCAGGACAATCGCTATGCGCAGAACCCCTACTACCGCCAGCGGTTGGCCGAACGCGTGGCCGCGGGGATCATCGCGGAGCGCAAGGGCCGCGGGTTTTAGGCTGCACGCCTCACGACGGACCAAGTCCCAGCGCCAGGGTGAAATCGCGCAGTCGTTCGTTCGGGCGTTGGCGGAGCTCGTCGAGCAGCAGCGGATTGGCAAAACGTCCCAGCAGGTAATACGCAGCAGGGGGATCGGATGGCGCGAGCGGACCAGTTCCTCCCGCCAGCAAGCTCAGCAAACGCCGTTGGTCCGGGGTGACAATTTCGATCCGGCCCACCATCACTCGCGTCACGGCAGACTCGACCGAAACCTTTATCGGGAGATGCGAGTCGGTCCATGCACGCGGAACGAGATAAAAAAGCCGCAGGCCAGAGCTTTGGAAATAGGATTTATCCCAGGTCGCGAGCATGGCGGCGGCTTCTTTGGGGAAGAGACCATCTGCGACCAGCGCGGCGTGCATTTCGCCGCGCAAACGCTGAAGATTTTTGTGCCCGAATTCGGACTCAGAAAACGTCGCCGGCCCATCGACCCCGACCGTGACCTCGCGAAACGCGCCCAGGCCGCCGGGACGCACCTCCACCAGCCAGGCTTTTTTCGGCGCGGGAATTTTGTCATCCGTTCGCTCCGCGCGCAGAGACTGTCCGTTTCGCACCATGCGGAGCGGGGCGGCCAGATTCGCCACTCCGCGATAAAATAAATATCGCTCGGTTTCGCCAGAAGCCGCGGTAACTGAAGCCGCATCCACCTCCCGTGGGGCAAGCCAGACCGGAGAATCGGTTTTCGGACCCGCCGCATCGCCTCCGACTCGAAGGCCTTTCCACTCGAGTTTTCCGCGCGTGTCGGGAAGCAGGCGTCCGTTTTCCAAACCCGGGGTGATCGCCGTGGCCCCGGGATAAAACTCGGTCATCCAGCCTCCGGAAAACTCCACCTCGAGATCGAGCGTTACCGTTTTTCCTGCTGGCGGATAAAAGTAAACCACCGGCGTTTCCATGCGCATGATCACATCGCGGTGGCAGGTCGGAACGCCCTTCGACATCACGCGAACGGCGACGTCCGGGCGGAGCAGATTGCCCACCCGATGGACAAAACCCGGAACCGGTTCGTCATCCGTGTTGATGCCCCCGATGGCGGCTCCGTTTTCATCCTGCAAGGAGGTGAAAGTCCCCCACTCATGAATCACGAGTGGTGCAGCTTGCAGGTGAGCCGTCACACCGAGCAAAGCCAGGATTTGAGAGAATAACTTCATCCGCAGGAGCACGCTAAGCCGAAGGAGGCAAAGTGTCAGAAAAATTCGCCAGATCCTCCGGCAGCGAACTCTCCCAGACCAAATCCTGCCATTCCATCCGCGTGCAATGGAGCGCGTGGCGGGGCATCCACAAGGCCGCTTCTAATTCCGGCGTCCAACCGGTTTCGATGAATCGCAGATAATGCTGCCGCCCGCGCGCGTAGATCTTGTCGCCGATGACAGGAAAGCCCAGATGGGCTAGATGCACCCGGATCTGATGCGTCCGTCCGGTCACCGGCACCGCCTTCACCAGGGCGAAGCGCCTGGCACCGGATTGTTCGCGGCGCACGACTCGGAAGCGGGTGCAGGCGGGAGAACCCGAGGGATGAACGGCTCTCTCCAGCCAGAGTTCGGAGCGAGCAACCTCACCCAAACGGATGATTGGTTCATCAATCTCGAGCTCGTCCCATCCCGGCCAGCCGAACACTAGCGCAAGGTATTCCTTGTGAAATTCCCGCGCCTGCATGGCCAATCCGGCGAGGCGGGCCGCCAGGGCGGTTTTGGCGATTACCACCACCCCGCTGGTTTCGCGGTCAAGACGATTGACGATGGAAACCTGCCCGCCCGTGGCCAGTTCGTAACCGAGCAGATCACACACGCCATCCCAAAGCGTGCGGGGACCGCCCGGCTTGGTCGGATGCACCAGCAAGCCCGCCGGTTTGTCCACCGCCAGGAATTCTTCGGTTTCACCAAGAATCCTGAACTCCGCTTGATTCGGCATGTCCCCGCCACGTATTGATGAAGGCACACCGTCAGCCTCATTCCGCAATCGCCAATCCGCAATCCGCATTTCCATGATCCGCCTGCACAATGTGACCCGCCTCTACTCACGTGGCGAAACGGCTATCCGGGCGCTTGATGGCGTCAGTTTGGAAATCCCCCACGGCGAGTTTGCCGCCGTGACCGGTCCAAGCGGCTGCGGCAAAAGCACCCTTCTCAATATTCTCGGCGGACTCGACCAACCCGACTCCGGCGAAATTTGGATCGGTGATCTCCCGTTGCATCAGGCCCGTGACGCCGCCCTCACCCGTTACCGCCGCCACGACCTCGGAATTGTTTTCCAGTTCTTCAATCTGCTTCCGGCCATGACCGTGGAGGAGAACGTGGAACTCCCCCTCCTCCTGCGCGGGGATCCGCCGAAACAAACCCGTCCCCGCGTGGCGGAAACGCTCGAACTCGTCGGCCTCACCGCGCGCCGCCATCACTTTCCCCATCAGCTCAGTGGCGGCGAGATGCAGCGCACCGCCATCGCCCGCGCTCTCGCGGGACGTCCCAAACTCCTCCTCGCCGACGAACCCACCGGCAATCTCGACAGCGGCAATGCCGCCCGCGTCATTGAGACCCTCCTAAAGATTGCTTCCCAAAAAATTGCCACGTTGGTTATTGTCACCCACAG
>JBMOHI010000084.1:0-7807 GCA_049317925.1 Terrimicrobiaceae bacterium | reverse complement strand
TTCTCCAGGCGGTCCGCGATCCGGCGCGCGGTGGCGACATTTTCGAACCGCTGATTCGGATCGAGAATGACCTTGAAGTCCGGTCCGCACGCGTCGCGAATCGCCTCGCACCACTCCACCACAGGGTCGGTGTGGGCGCATTTGAATTTGATGCAGTCAAAACCCTTGTCCTTTCCCTCCCGCGCCTTCCGGGCCGCGTCGGCCACCGTGCGATGACCGGTCCAGTACCCGCAAGAGACCAGTTCGCGATATCTACCGCCGAGCAAATCGCTGAACGAAATGCCGCGTTGCCGGCCGATCAGATCAAGGATGGCAGTCTCAAACCCGTCATAGAGCCGACCCGCCGGAAAAGGCAGGGACTGCAAGTTCAACGCAGCCGGATCCACTCCCGGCAATCCCTGCGCAATCTCCAGGACGGCATGCACCGATACGCCCCGGTAAAACTCGCCGATCCCGACCGCGCCGTCATCCGTCTCGACCCGGATGATCAGTTTGGGGATTTCATCAAACTGCACGCTCCAGGCCGCACTGCCGCCGAAGGGCAGCATGTGCAGCGGATGATCCAGTTCGGGGCTGTTCACGCTGTCGGGCCGGGCGCGGACCACCACCTCGTCGAGCAAAATCCGGGTGATTTTCATTTCAGTGTTCGTTGTTCCACAAAAGTGAGGTCGTTCCCCCATCAATGAAGATCGCCTGCCCGGTAATCAAGCGCGACTTGGGGCCCAGGAGAAACTCCACCAGGTCCCCAACCTCACGGGGTTCCGCCAGGCGGGGGATGCATTGCCGCTTCTGCGCAAAATCATCCATCCAGGCCCGCGCATCGGGGACGAGATTGGCCAGCAAAGCTTCGTTTTGCGGGCTTTCGATCAGCCCGGGATGCACGATGTTGGCCCGGACACCCTGACGTCCGTAATCGACCGCCACACCCCGGGTAAAGGATTCCAACGCGGCTTTGGTCGCGGCATAGAGACCGTACTTTTCGGCATTCAGTTTCGCGTGCACCGATCCGATGTTCACGATGGAACCGCCGGTTTTGCACAGCTCGCCAATGGCCGCACGGACAAAGCGGAAGGACGCCATGAAGTCGACGTTGAAGAGTTGGGAAAATTCCTCATCCGTGACATCGCCAACCTTCTTGGTCAGTCCCACCCCGACATTGTTCACCAGTCCGTCAAGGCGGCCAAAGCGATCCAACGCCGCCTGGACCGTCCGCTCAGGGGCGTCCGGCTCGGTCACATCGAGGACCACCAGTTCGATCTTGGCCCCGGCGGCAGTGAGTTTGTCCGCAAACGCGCGGCCGCGATCCGCCTGTCGGTCGGTGATCACGACCGACCAGCCGGCGGCCACCAGCGATTCCGTGATGCCGTGCCCGATGCCCGGGCCTGCTCCACCGGTCACAATGGCGACCAGCGGACTCGATGGAGCTTGAAGTGACATGCGTGACTTGTTATGTGACAAAACATCTTTTGTCTTACAAGTACAATTCCCTCGCCAAGCGCACCCCGAACCGGCTGAAACTGTCCGGCGAAGATCAACCGGCCGCAGATTTTGAGTAAACGCAGTCCAGCCCAGATCCTTGAGGAATGGCTGACGGTGAAAGCCGCCGCCACCGACCGGCATGCCCTGATTCCCCTCCCGACCACCCGGGCCCTGGGGGAGAGATTCGGCCTTTCCCACGGCACCGCCTTCCGGGTGCTTTGCCGTCTGGAGGAACGGAAACAGGTCTGGCGCGAAGCCAACGGGCGGTTCTACCCCGCCCTGGCCCGGCGGGTGTTGGGGCGCCCCAAGCCCCTGGCCGTGGTCTTCCGGCGCATGGCCGCGTGGTCGTCCCTCTGCCGCGAGGTCATGGAAGGATTCACCGACGAGTGCGGCCAACAGGAGCGGGGCGTTCTCCTGCTTTTCAACAAGGATTTGATCGTGCAGCCATCCCCGCAAAGTCCGCCCCGCGTCGCCCCGCCGCGGCGGCAGCGTGAATTGCTGCAGGAAATGCTGCTGCTTCACGGAGAATCGCTCGGCGGCATGCTCTTCGATGAATTGTGGAGCGAGGATGCGCTGGAAAAAACGCTGCCCGCCGGCGCCAATGCGGTCACGTTTTACCGGTCAGGGCGTCCGGGAGGGATCGGCAGCATCGGGGCGGATTTCCGCACTGGAGCGTTGATGGCGCTGAGCCACCTTCTGGCCTGCGGCTATGAACACATCTTCCTGCTGAATCCCTTTCCGCACTACGAACCATCGCGGCTCTTTCTTGCGGCCGCTCAGGCGGTCTATCGGGAGATTGCCGGCACAAACCTGCCGGAGGAACGCATCATTCCGCTCTTCGAGCCGGCCCGCCGCGGGGCATTTTTGCGAAAACTCGCCAGCCGCAAAAGCCGCTGCGGACTCATTTGCCCGGAAGACAACAGCAGCATTTTTCTCGCGGCCGAACTTCAGGCCCGGGGAATTCCGTTGGGAACCGGTCATGGCCTCATCTCGGTCATGGGCACATCCGAGGCCCTCTCCGCGCAGATCAGTGCCGTCCGTTACGACTTCCGCACGATGGGAAAACTCGCCGCCCGCGCCCTCTGTGAAGGCCGGAACGAAGGAACCCTGCTTGCCCCCACTCTTGTCCCCGGCCGCACAACAGGGCCGGCCGCGTGATCCGGCTATGCGGCGTCAGCCTTTGACGCCGCCCAGCCGGGCCCCCGAAACGAAGAACCGCTGGCCGAGAAGAAAGTTCGCGTCTTCGCGGCGGAGGAGGCGAGGAGAACCGGGACCGTAGTTACCCTGCGCTGAGGCAATTCCCTAAATGCCGTAGACGCTGTCGTGAGACGGTGGCCTCCGCCTGAAAAGGATCGGTCAAGGTTGTCCAACTACGAGCGGACGACGCGGAGGTCGTCCCTCAATTCTCAACCTATCCCCTTTTCTCGATCCGGTCGTAGTATTCCTTCCAGCCCTCGCCTCCGGCGGGGTTGACCCAGAAACGGTTGGGTCCGTCGAAGGAAATCTCGATGCGCTCCTTCGTGCCGACGGCGGGATCGCGCACGTCGATGACGACAGATTTTTCGTCGGACGCGGCGACCTCGTAAGGCAGGCTGACCCGGGCGGGCGGACCGCCGTTCTTGGGCGGAAACTCGATCACGAGATACGTGCGTTCGCATTTCACGATCAGATCAAGGTAGGGCGGGGCCGCTTTGGTTTTGGCAACGGTGACGGTCTTCGGAACGAGTTTGGTTTTGCGGCTGCCCTTGCGGATTTTGACGGGTTCCATCTTCGTCACCTTGACCATCTCGACGGGCATGGGGACTTTGTTTGATTTCCAGGTTCCGCGCAGGCGGGGTTCGCCGGAGGCGCAGCCGGTAAGCCACAATACGGCTGCGAACACGGCGGCCAGAGCGGTGAGTTTTCCCATGAGGAAATCAGTTTAGGCGGCAAATCCCTGAACTTCAACCAGGCAACGCGCGGTTCGTTCCGACAAGACCTCCGGGTTTCCTTCTTGAACCGCTGGCAGTTTACGGACATTTCTTTCCAGTGATTTTCCGTCCTTTTTTGTCACTTTTCCTCGCTCTGAGCGGATGCCTGGCCGCGGCCCTCGCCCAGGAAGTCGAGATCTCCGCCCCCGCGAAGCCCGTCGTGGTTAAGGCGGGGTTCTATCTGGTGGATTTAACCGGCATCCAGGAATCCTCCCAGACGTTCGATGCGGATTTTTATTTTTCTTTCCAGTGGATGGACCCGCGTTTGAAGTTCGAGGGCAACGAACCGCGGATGTATCTGGAAGGTCGTGCCACGCAAAAACTGGAGGAGATCTGGTGGCCGCAGATCGAATTCCTGAACACGTCGGACAGCACGATCACCAATCAGGAGCTGGAGATTACGCCCGAGGGCAAGGTGTCCTACACCATCGGCGTGAGCGCAAAATTCCGCGGCCTTTTCCGGCTGCAGAGATTCCCCTTCGACCGGCAGGTGCTGGATGTGCGGATCCAATCGTTCGCCTTTACCAACGACGAGGTGATTTTTGAGATCAATCCGGCTTTGAGCGGCACGGCGGAACATATGGCCTTCGAGGGAGTCACCCTGCAATCAGCCACAGCGCATATCAAGACGGTGGAAGTGAAGGGCTGGAACGAATCCTACTCAGAATTCCGCGTGAGTCTCGATGTGGTGCGGAAGTCGCAGTTTTATCTCTGGACCATCTTTGTTCCGGTCAGTCTGGTCTTCTTTATTTCCTGCACGGTGTTCCTGATTCCGGTGGACCAACTGCATGACCGCGTGGGGATCACGCTCACCGCCATCCTCGCCTGTATTGCGACGCAGTTCGCCATGAGTTTCAACCTGCCCCAAATTTCCTACCTCACGCGGATCGATCTGTTTTTTGCCATCGCGTATGTGATGATGGGACTTCAGGTCGTGATGAGTGGCCTGGAAAGAAGGATCTTCCGCACTAATCCGCCCTTGGCTGAGAAATTGAATATGATCGTGCTCGTCCTCTTTCCCCTGGTCTTCCTGGCTGCGTCCAGCCTGCTTTTGCTCTGAGGGAGCGCGGCGGTTACGTGTTCTTGGCGGCCAGGACGCTCTCAATTTTTCCAAGGGGCAGCGTGTTGATCACGTCGGCCTTGGTCAGCCAGCCCTTGCGGGCAATGTGGATGCCAAAAATCAAATCCTGAATGCCGCCGGTGGAGTGGGCATCGGGGTTGATGGCGCACTTCACGCCTTTTTCTTTGGCCAGTGGCCACCATCGCCAGTCCAGGTCGAGGCGGCGGGAGTTGGCGTTGAGTTCAATGATCGTGCCGGTGGCGGCGGCGGCCTCAATGATGGCAGGAATGTTGACCTTGTAGGGTTCGCGGGTGAGCAGGAGACGGCCGGTGGGGTGGCCGAGCATGGTGACATACGGGTTCTCCATCGCCTTGATGATGCGGTCGGTCATTTCCTTTTCGGAAAGGGTGAAGGAGGCGTGAACGGAGGCGACGACGTAATCGAGTTGTCCGAGAATCTCGTCGGAAAAGTCCAGTGAGCCGTCCTTTCTGATGTCGCATTCCGTGCCGGAAAAAAGGCGGAAGCCGTCAAACTCTGCGTTGAGTTTTTCGATTTCTGCCATCTGGGCGAGAAGGCGCTTTTCATCGAGTCCGTTGGCTTGCACGGAGCTTTTGCTGTGGTCGGCGATGCCGAGGTATTGCAGGCCGAGATCCCGCGCGGCTTCAGCCATGGCTTCGAGTGAGGCGCGGCCATCGCTGGCGGTGGTGTGACAGTGGAAGGTGCCGCGCAGGTTCGGCCATTCAATAAGGATGGGGAGTTCCCCGTTTTCCGCGGCGGTGATTTCCCCGCGATCTTCGCGCAGTTCGGGTTCGATGTAGTCAAGTCCGAGGGCTTTGTAGAGGTCGGCTTCCGTTTGCACCCCGGGAATCGGCTCCTTGAGATCGCGGCCCTCCGCTTCGCTAAAGCGATATTCGTTGAGCGACCACCCGCGTTCGAGGGCGCGGGAACGCATTTTCACGTTATGCTCCTTGCTGCCGGTGAAATAATTCAGGGCGAAGGGATACTCGCCGCTGCTGACCACACGCAGGTCGCATTGGATGCCGTTCTTGAGCAAAACGCTCGATTTCGTTTCGCCGTGGGCAAGAACGGACTCGACCAGGGGATGCTTGACGAAGTCGGCCGAGACCTCGGCGGGCTTGCGGGTCGAGACGATGAAGTCGAGGTCGCGCACGATTTCCTTTTTTCGCCGGTAGCTCCCCGCGATTTGCACGAGGGTGACGCGCGGATGACTGCGCAGGTCGTCAAGGAGTTCTTCGGCCAGTCCGGTGATGTTGCCCAAACGGAACTGGCCCGCGCTTTTTTTGTGCTGTTCGAGAGCCTTGAGAATGTTGTCCGCGGTTTTTTCGCCGAAGCCGGCCAGGGCGGCGACAGAGCCATCCCGGCAGGCGCGTTCCAGTTTGGTGAGCGAATGGATGCCGAGTTTCTCGTAGAGCAGCTTGATCTTCTTCGCACCGAGACCCTGCAATTCAAACAGGGTGAAAATATCGGGCGGGAATTCCTCGCGCAGGGTGTCGTAGTATTCCAGTGTCCCGGTGGTGACGAGGGTGGTGATTTTTTCTGCGATGGCCTTGCCGATGCCGTCAATCTCCTCGAGCCGTTTCTCCTCCACGAGTTTACCCAGGTCCTCGGAGAGCGTTTCCAAGGCCCGGGCCGCGTTGGTGTAGGCGCGGATCTTGAAGGGATTCTCGCCCTTGAGTTCCAGCAGGAGCGCGATCTGCTCCAGGACTTCCCCGACTTCGTCCGCGCTCACGGAAACAGTCCCCTCGCCTGCCGCGCCGCCAGCACGCGTTCGATGCCGATGGACAGCGCGGCGGTGCGGTGGGGAATCTTGCGTTCTTTGGACCGCTTGATCACCGAGGTGAAAGCGGTGTCGAGGATGCGATAAAGGCGGTCAGCCGTTTCAATGTCCGACCACAAAAAATTCTGCAGGTCCTGAACCCATTCGAAATACGAGACGATCACGCCGCCCGAATTGCAAAGGATGTCGGGAATGACAAAAACTTCATCCCAGCGTTGGTTGAGAATCTCATCCGCATCCGGCGTGGTCGGGCCGTTGGCGGCTTCGGCCAGGATGCGGCAGCGCAGTTTTCCCGCATTCTCGCCGGTGATGACACGCTCGACTGCGGCGGGCACCAGCACATCACAGGGCATGGTCAGAAGCTCCTTGGGATCCACCCGCTCGCCGCCGGAAAAATCATGGAGGGTGCCGTGCTGGGCGACATGACGGTCGGCGGCGGCGATATCGAGTCCCTTCGGATCATAAATCGCGGCGGTGTGGTCGCTGATGCCGACAATTTTCATGCCGGACTTGAAGGCCAGTCCACCCGCGGTGACGGAACCGACATTGCCGAATCCCTGAACGATAGCCGTGCATTCGCCCGGCTTGATTTTCAAATGATCCAACGCGCGCTCGATCAGAAAGACCACGCCCCGTCCGGTGGCTTCGCGCCGTCCCGCCACGCCGCCCAGCGAAACCGGCTTCCCGGTCACGATCTCTCCGGCGGCATAGCCGACATGGACGGAATACGTGTCCATGAACCAGGCCATGATCTGCTCGTTCGTTCCCATGTCCGGCGCCATCACGTCCATGTAGGGACCGACGAAAGGAATCATCTCCTGCATGTAACGGCGGGAGACGAGTTCGAGTTCGTGTTTGCTCAGCGAGGCGGGAGCAACGCGCACACCACCCTTGGCTCCGCCATAGGGCAGGCCGGTGAGGGCGCATTTCCAACTCATCCAGACGGCCAGGGCCGCACACTCGCCGATGGTGAGATTGGCGGAAAAACGCGTGCCGCCCTTGGTCGGACCCACCGCCATGTGATGCTGCACCCGGTAGCCGTGAAAAACCTCCACCGAACCGTCGTCGCGGTGAATGGGCAGGGCGACGGACACCGCCCGTTTGGGATAAATGAGCCGTTCACGGTGCCCCGGCGCGATCTCGAGATAATCCGCAATGATTTCAAACTGCTGCTTGGCCATTTGAAAGACCGGGTCCGCGTAGATCGGATCGGAGGAGAACTCGCCGTTGGACATGGGGGAAACGATACCGAATCGAGGGGAAAAAGCCTCAATTTTCGACCGGCAACAGCTGACCGCTCTTCACGGACACCAAGGCCGCGCTGATTTTCTCCACCGGCAGACCGGTCAGGACGGCGAGGCTTTTCCGATAGAGATTCATTTGCTCACGATAGGAATCCCCGATGGCGCCCTGGTCAGTTTTGTAATCAAAAAGCTCGGCTCGATCGGAATAGACAACCACGCGGTCAAAAATCCCGCTGATCCAGCGCCCTTCGACAAA
>JBMOHI010000083.1:0-7829 GCA_049317925.1 Terrimicrobiaceae bacterium | reverse complement strand
GCAGGCGCACCTTTTCAAAAACCAGCGGCTGACCGATCCGGGCCTGGATTTTTCCAACCTCCAACCGCAAGCCCGCATCCGCCGCCGCGCGGTTCAATCCGAAACGCACCACGCGGGCCAGCACCGGCGGATGGATCAGCCACAGCGCGACCAGCACCAGGACGGCCGCGACCAGGACACGGCCCCACCGGAACCGTCGGCGGGGCGGGTTGGGCGGGGCTGGCTGGGCATTCATCGGGTCGTTCACATAGCACGATTTTCCCCGGCTGAAAGGAGAAGACTCCTGTGGCCGGGTCAAATATGCAGCGCAGGGATATCAAACCACGACCGTTCTGTCGAATTCCCCCGCAACCGGGGTTCGCCCTTGAAGAGCCAGTTTCCGGCTGCGGATGAGTGCAAACCCCCTCGATTGAACCGGGGCTCAGCTATTCGCCGCAGCGAACCCGGCGTTGGCGGCGAGGTTGCAATCGTTGCGTCCCTCGCGCCGGGTCGCAAAGATTGAGTCGTTAGGCGTTACGATGTTCTCCCTGAAACGGACGCTGAAGTTCGGTTTGCCCCTTAGCGCGCGCTCTGGCACATTGCTGCCATGAGCAACCGTGAAATCGTCATCGATCTGCTTTCAAAACTCCCGGAAGACATGCCCTTGGAGGAGGTTGCGCGTGAGATCGAGTTTCTCGCGGGCATCCAGATCGCTCGCGAGCAAGCGCGGCGACGCGAAGGAATCCCAGCCGAAGACGCCCGAAAGCTCATCGACGCATGGGCTGGCCAGTAGTCCTCACCGACCAGTCACAAGATGACTTGCGGGAGATCGTTTGTTTCATCGCCCGCGATAACTCTGAGCGTGCGCGCCGCTTCGGCAACGAGCTTATCGATCAGGCTCTTTGCGTCGGCAACTTTCCCGAGATGGGCCGGATCGTTCCTGAGATTGGCGACCCAGAAGTCCGCGAGATCATTCACGGTTCCTACCGAATCGTTTACGAGATTCTCCGCGATCCAAACACAGTTTTTGTGCTCCGTTTTTGGCACGCCGCACGCGGAAAACCAGAGATCCGCAACGGCTAACCCTACTCGGTAGAAATATGATTGGATCAACACGAAGAAATCCCTCGCCGGCTTCGATTGCGGCGGGAGGGCACGCGTTCTATTGACCCGCGGGGTGCGTCACTTTATGGGTGACCCGTGGTCCGCCTTGAGAATCTTTCCAAAGCCTTTCGCGGGCGGCCGGCCCTGACCGGGCTTTCGCTGGAGATCCAGCGCGGGGAGATTTTCGGTCTGCTCGGCCATAATGGCGCGGGCAAGAGCACGACCTTCGGGCTCATGCTCGGGCATCTTTATCCGGACTCAGGCGAGGCCTTTATTGCCGGACATTCCGTGCAACACGACCGGGCCCGGGCCATCAGCCGGGTGGGGGCCATCTTTGAGACTCCCGCGTTTTACGAATACATGAGCGGCTGGCAGAATCTGCGGTTCTTCGTTTCCCTCTCCGGCCTCGTGCCGGATGAGCGGCTGATGGAGGCGGTCAAACTCGTGCGTCTGGAAAAGCGCATCCATGATCCGGTGCGGGCCTACAGCCACGGCATGCGCCAGCGGCTCGCTCTCGCCCAGGCGCTGCTGCCCGATCCCGAGTTCATCCTGCTCGACGAACCGACCGAGGGCCTTGATCCCGAGGGCATCCAGGAAATGCGCGAGATGATCCGTCATTTGCGCGACGAACGCGGCCTCACCGTCATGCTGTCCTCGCATTTGCTCTCCGAGGTCGAACTCCTCTGCGACCGCGTGGCGATTCTGCATCAGGGCCGCCTGATTTTCTGCGGGTCCTGGAAAAGCGGTGAACCGCAATGGCGTCTCGATCTCGACGATTGGGCCAAAGCTGCGCCCGTGCTGGAAAAGGCCAGGGTGGTTACCGGTGGGAAAAATCTGGTGAGCCTAAGCGCGGGCGCGGACATGGCCGACGTGGTGGCCGCGCTGGTGCAGGCCGGTGTGCGGGTGCGCGCGGTCGAACCGGTCAAGGCCACCCTGGAGGATTTTTACATGGGACACATCCTGCCATGAGACTTTTTCTGCGTCAGCTTGGCGGAGAGTTGCGCAAGCTCTTCGCCCGCAAACGAACCTTTATCGGGTTTGGAGCGTTCCTGGTTTTTGAAATCGTGATTTTGTTTTTGCTCCGGTTGGAGCGGGTGCAGGCGACCGTGCGCCGCGTGATTGAAAATGCCGGCTACGATGCTTCGGTTTATTTGTCGGGGCTCACGCTCGGATTTCTCATCGTCATGTGGACGGTCTTCCTCCTCGAGGCACTCTTCCTCGCCCTGGTGGCTGGCGATGTGGTCAGCAAGGAAGTCGAGGATGGCTCCATGCGCATGATGCTGTGCCGTCCGGTCAGCCGCGCGCGCATCCTGCTGCTGAAAGGTTTGGTCACCGGTCTTTACACGTTTGCCCTGACGGTGTTCGTCATGCTGACGGCCCTGCTGGCGGGATTCATCAACAGCGGGGTGGGGGGATTGTTTGTCTTTGCGCCGCTGGAGGGGGTGTTCGCCTTTCACGATTTCTGGCCGGGGTTGCTGCGCTATCTGGCGGCGGTTCCCCTGCTCTCGATCAGCCTGTTCACCATCACCGCGCTGGCGTTTTGTCTGTCGTGTTTCAACATGAAACCCTCCGCCGCCACGGTGATTACCCTTTCGATCCTGTTCGCGGACACGATCCTGAAAAACATTCCCTATTTTGAAAGCCTCAAGGGTCTGTTTCTCACTCACAAGATGGCGGTGTGGATTCATATCTTCGATTTCCGCGTGCCGTGGGAGATGATGGTGGAAAACTACGCCTGGCTGCTGGCCATCAATGCCACGCTGTTCCTCATCGGCTGGCAGTCCTTCGAGCGGCGGGACTTCAAGTCGTGAGCGGCGCTTCGCTGCGGGCCAAAGACTACGGCATCCTGGCGCTTCTGGCTTTGTTGCTCTTCGGTTACGGCACGATCAGCGGGAAGCCTCTGACCATGCACGAGGGACGCTTGCCGCAATGCGCGCGGGAAATGCTGGCTAACGGAAACTGGTTGATCCCGCAAAGTGGCGGCATCCCCTGGCTGGAGTTCCCCCCATTTCCGCATTGGGTGGAAATCCTCACCGGTCATGTTTTCGGCAGACTTGACGCGGTCTGGATCGCGCGGATTCCGCCTGCGCTGATGGGATTGCTGACCGTTCTCCTCGCGGCTTGGACGGCGGCGCGTCTCTTTGGACGGCAGATCGGACTGCTAAGCGGGGCGGCGCTCGCGACCATGTACGAATTTTACTTTTACGCGGGTCAGGCGGAGGACGACATCTTTCTGGCTTTCCTGATGGCGGTGTGTGTCGCGGCCTTTGTCGCAACCGAGTTTCCGCGCGGGGACATCGCGCCGGATCAGCGCCGTCATTTTTTGGGGAACAGACCTTGGACAGTGTGGCTGTTTTTTCTCGCGATGGGTATGACCAGTCTGGCCAAAGGCCTGCTGCTGGGGGCGGGCGAGTTGGCGGTGGGTTTCGGGACCTTCCTGCTTCTCAGTTGGCGCGAAAACCGCTTGGGGCGCTATGTCTGGCTTTGGGGTTGGCTGCTGTTTTTCGCGGTGTCGGCGTCCTGGTCGGTCTATGCGGGGAGTCTCTATCCCGGCCTGTGGGACAGTTATCGGCACCGCTATCTGGGGTCGATGCACCAGGAGTCTCCCTGGTATTATCTCACGACCATCCTTTGGACGTCGGCCCCCTGGACCCTCATGTGGTTGCTGGGAATCTTTCTCGTCTGGCCGCGCAAAGGCGAACGGTGGACGCCGGCCAATTGTTTTCTGCTTTGCTGGGCGGTGGGACCGTTGCTGGTCCTTTCCATTCCGTTGCGCAAACACCACCATTATCTCGTGCCGGTTCTGCCCGCCTTCGCCGTGCTGGCGGCGTTCGGTTTGCAGCGGGTGGGCGAGGTCATTGCCCGGTTTGGCTCCGGCAGGATTCCCGGATTGCTGGTCGGATTGCTGGTGGGTCTGGCTGGTTGCGTCGCGTTCGTCGTGCTAGGGCTTCACCAGATCATACCCGGGCCGGTCTGGCTTACGTGCGCGATGGGCGGGGTCGTTTTGCTCTGTTCTGCATTCGTCGGGTTGGCTTGGGAGAAAAAGAATGGGCGCCGGATGCTGGAGATTTTCTGCGCGGGCTTTGTGGTGTTTGCCGCGTGGGGTCAAACCCTCGCCGGCCTCACTGAGGCCGACGACTGCGGCGACTTCGCTTTTCTCGAACGGGTAAACCGGATCGTGCCGGCGGATGAACCGCTGATAATCAATGCCTACGGATCACTGGATTTTTTCCGGCTGCAGTTTTCATTGCGACCCGGCACGGTGGCCCTGCCGAATGTGACGTATCTGCGCGACGAAGAGATCACGAACGGCCGGGTTTATCTGATCGCCCGGGCAGGAAGCGGAGATTTCCTCGCGCGCCTGGGTGATTGCGAGGTGCTTGATGCCAGCACTAAGGCCCGCAGGGAAACCTCGCCGGCGGATCGCTTCACGCTTTTCCGCATCACCTTCCGCCCCGATCTCGAGCGGTATCCCGCTCCCCCTGTCCTGATGCATGCGGCGGGCAAAGAGGAGGAGACCCGTGTCTTCTGCGGCCCTCCTCCCGAGGGAAACCCCGCGTTTTTTTGAACGACAGTCAGTGCGCCCCGACGACCCAACCCCGTTTGCGCACTTCGCGCAGCGGCCGGCCCGGATCGGGCTGATAGGGGATCACGGTGCTTTTTGGTGCGTAGTGGGTGACGAGACTGCGACGGGTGTGCGGGGTCTGAATGGGCGCGCCGCCGTGGACCAGATCGGCCGCCCACATCAGGGCGGTGCCCTTGGGGATGTGGAGGAGTTTTCGCTCCAAGCCGTGTTCCGTAACGATCTGCTCCAGCGACGCGGAATAGCCGGGTCCGTCCGGATCGCCCGGCCGCAGGGCTTTCGTATTTTGGGCAAAAATCAGGTCATCCATCTTGTGGCTGCCCGGATAATAAAAAAGCTCGCCCGTGCCCGGGACGATGTCCTCCAGCGCGATCCAAGAAGCGGCGAACTGGTAGGGAGGTTCGACATAGACGAAAGCCGTGTCTTGATGACTGCCCTGCTGGGAGCCGTTCTCGAAGTAGAGACTTTGAAAAGCAACCGCGTCGTCCTGAAAAACATCGGTGAGAAAATCCAGGATGGCGGGAGCGAAGATCAGTTCGTGCGCGGAGGCGAGCCGGGTGTGCAGGTCGAGCACCTTGGCTTCCTTATTGTGCAGCAGGTTGGCTTTGGCCGCGGTAAAATGGTGGCCCGTCTCGTCCCAATAGGTCATTTTGATGTCGCTTTCGGGGGCGTTCAGTGCCGCTTGCATGTCGCGCAAAAAGCCGTCCGGCGCGGGTCCGGCGGCGGCCTGGTCCAGGATGGCATAACCATCGCGCGACCACGCCGTGAGAATGTCCGTGCCGGTCGTGTGGGGGATCTCACCCGCGACCAAACGCTCGGTCGCGCCGGGGAGATCCGGCCAGAGAAACTGATCCGTGGCGGTGGTATCCTTCGGTTGCCGTCTCATGCCGTGCTGGTACCGAAATGCGGCGGTGGTGTCCAGACTTCGCGCCGGCCCGCATTGCGGGATTGAATCGCAAAGCCGAATCCCTCACCGTCGCAGCGCGATCAATGATCCGGCACCGAATGGAACCCCCCGAACTCTCGATCATTGTCCCGGCCCGCGATGAGGAGGACAACATCGCGCCGCTTTTGGCGGAGTTGCGCGAACTGGCCTGGCCGGCAGATTTCGCCTGGGAGGTGATTGTGATTGATGATGCCTCCCGCGACCGCACGCTGGACCGCCTGCGTGAGGCCGGGAAGGATTACCCCGCGCTGCGCGTTCTCTCCTTCCCGAGCCATCGCGGAAAAAGCGCGGCCCTCGCCGCCGGTATCGCCGCCTCGCAGGGAACCCTCATCGGGATGATGGACGCCGACCTGCAGAATTGCCCGGCGGATTTCCTTCCCATGCGGGAGATTCTGCGGCGGGAGCCCGCGGTCACGTTCATCCAGGGACACCGCACGGATCGGCGGGATTCCTGGGCCAAGCGGCAGGCTTCGGGACTGGGGTTTCTGACCCGCCGGATTTTCCTCAGCGATCGGGTGCGCGATTCCGGCTGCGCCCTGCGGTTGATGCGCCGCAGCCAGGCGGTCGTGCTGCCGTTGCACTTTGAGGGATTGCATCGTTTCCTGCCCCTGCTGGCCGAACTCCACGGCGGCTGCGTGAGGGAAGTCCCGGTGCGGCACCGCCCGAGGCATTCCGGGCAATCCAAATACCGCATCGGCCCGGTCAGCCGGGGGGTCTGCGGGTTTCTCGATCTTCTGGCCGTGCGCTGGATGATGTGGAGAAAACGGCCCATCGCTGCGAACACCATCGCCCGATCATGAGCGCCGAAACCCGGAGTCCTCGGGCGGAAAGCCTCTGGCGTCTTGCCGGGATCGCCTTCGTCGTTTGGGTGACGCTGATTCTTACAGCCTCGCAGTCCACCCTTTGGGATCGCGATGAGGCCCGTTATGCCACGGCCGCGCTGGAGATGGAGCAGTCCGGAAACTATCTCTATCCGACGTTTAACCATCAGCTCCGCGCCTTCCAACCCGTGCTGATCTACTGGTTCATGAGCGCGGGCATCCAGGTGTTGGGTCCGAACGAACTCGGAGTGCGTGTGACCTCGACCATCGCGATCGCACTGGTA
The DNA here is from genome assembly GCA_049317925.1 of Terrimicrobiaceae bacterium. Taxonomy (GTDB): domain Bacteria; phylum Verrucomicrobiota; class Verrucomicrobiia; order Chthoniobacterales; family Terrimicrobiaceae; genus CAMASH01. The sequence goes on along the minus strand of JBMOHI010000083.1, from coordinate 1,112 downwards.
TGTTTTCTCACCGGATTAATGGCGCGGGAATTTCTCGGCACCGGCACGATGGCGGCGGTGATGGTCGGGACGAGCCCGATGCTCATTCTCACCGGCACGGCCAGCACGACCGACGCGACGCTTCTTCTCTTCATCCTGCTGGCCCAGTGGGTGTTTGTCCGGGCCTGGCTGGACGGTCCGCGTCGCTGGCACGTGCCGGCCCTGGGGGCGGCCATCGGGTTGGCCATGCTGACCAAGGGACCGGTGGGTCTGGCTGTTCCCTTGCTTTCGATCGGAACCTGCCTTGCTTTGGCCAAAGGCCGCTCCCAGGCCGGACCCTTTGCCGGAAAACTCGTGGTTGCTGGTTTTCTTGGAGTGGCGATTTTTTTGGCGTGGGGTCTCCCGGCCAATGCCGCCACCGGCGGCGAGTACTGGCGCATCGCGATTGTCGAACGTCTGCCCGCCCGGCTATTCACCGCGATGGAAGATCACGGTGGAGAAGGTCTGGTTCCGTTCCTGCTTCACCTGCCGTATTATCCGCTGGTGCTGGCCATCGGGTTTCTGCCTTGGACGATGTATCTGGTGTTAGTGCCGCGATCTTTTCGCAATTGGGAATCCCCAGCGCCGGAATGGGCCCGTAGTCCGCAGGGCCTGCGCATCCTTCTTTTTGGAATGATCATTCCGACTTTCGTTCTGATGACCCTCGTCGTTTCCAAGCTGCCCCATTACATCCAACCTGTTTTTCCCTGGTTCGCCATCCTTGCCGCCGCCGCTTTGCAGGCGGCCGGCAGCGCGGCCTTTGCCGCTACGGCCGCGCGACGAATGAGGGTAGCCTTTGTCTTCCTGGCCATGGCCGGTCTGGTTTCTGCCATTGCCCTCATCGCCATCCCGTGGCTGTGGCCTCCGCTGGTCTCGCTTCGCGGGGTGGGTGCTTTTCTTGGAATATTCATGCTCGGCCTGCTCGCCGTGCTGGCCCCGTTTTATTGGCAGGGCCGCCTGCAAACCGCCGCCCGGATCCACGCCGTCGGCATGATGGCATGGCTGATGGCATGTGCCTTTCTCGTGCTCCCCGCCCTCGAGCAAATCGTTAAACCGGCCCAATTGCTGGCCCGGGAAATCCAACCGCAAATCCC